>NZ_NCUO01000009.1:0-237780 GCF_002096495.1 Streptococcus oralis subsp. oralis
GCACGCCGCCAGCGTTCGTCCTGAGCCAGGATCAAACTCTCATTAAAAGTTTGAGTTCTCACTCATTTCTGTCACTGACAGATTTATTGTTTTTTCATTGTTCAGTACTATAACCTTAGTTATAGTGCCCTGCACATTGGTTCGTCTTGTTCAGTTTTCAAAGGTCTTTGTCACTCATTCTCTCGAGCGACAACTATATTAGTATATCACAGCTACCTGCCTCTGTCAACAGATTTTTTAAACTTTTTTCAAGTTTTTTTAACCGCAATACACCATAGTCCGTACGGGATTCGAACCCGTGTTACCGCCGTGAAAAGGCGGTGTCTTAACCCCTTGACCAACGGACCTGAGTTTTTCAACTCTTTCTATTATACCTACTTTTTTACCTTTGTCAAGGACTTTTTTCAGTGAAGTTAATTTTTTCTTTTCTTCACTAATTTAACCACTGCTTCTGTCCGTGCAGTGTGGGGAAACATATCGACCGACTGGATATACTGGAGGTCATAGACTTTTACTAGTTTAACCAAATCTCGCGCTAAGGTCGAAACATTGCAGGATACATAGACCATTTTGTCTGGAACATAGGTCAGAATGGTTTCCAACAGCTTATCATCTAAGCCTGTACGAGGAGGGTCAACTATCAAGGCATCCGCTCGGTAGCCATCTTTATACCAGCGTGGAATAATCTCTTCTGCTGTCCCCGCTTCGTAATGGGTATTGTCAAACCCCATTTTTTGAGCATTTCTCTTGGCATCTTCTATGGCTTCTGGAATAATATCCATTCCTCTAAGACTCTTGACCTTATTTGCGAAGGCAAATCCGATCGTCCCAACACCACAATAAGCATCGATTAGATGGTCTTCTTTGCTGACATCCAAAGCCTTAATTGCTTCACTATAGAGAATTTCTGTCTGCTCCGGATTAAGTTGATAAAAAGCTCGGGGTGAGAGAGAAAACTCATAGTCGAGTACTCCTTCTTGAATTCTCTCTTGACCCCAGATAATTTCTGTCTTTTCACCATAGATTTCACTTGTTTTTGCTGTATTTGTATTGACTGCAACTGTGACGACTTCTGGAAAATCTTTAACTAAGTCTTTTACTAGCTGGGTTAAATTAAGCTGACGATTCGTAACAATGATTATCTGAACTTGCCCCGTTTTTCTTGCTCTGCGTACCATGATGGTGCGAACACCGAGTGTTTTTCTCTCATCTGTGATTGGAATTTGGTGGTAAGTAAGAAGTTCAGCTAGGCGATTCGCAATCACTTGGGTTTCCTTATCTTGCACCAAACAATCTTTTAACTCTACGAGATAATGAGAGTTTTGCGCATACAAACCTGCCTTGACCTGATTTTTAAATTTCCGAGTCTGGAATTGAAGCTTAGCACGGTAGTACTTTGGTTCCTGCATTCCGATAGTTGGACGGATTTCATAGTTTTCATATCCTGCAGGGGCAAATTTTTTCAGGGCTTGGTGGAGCAGATCCGTTTTGAACTCTAACTGTTTTTCATAGTGGAGGTGCATGATTTGGCAACCACCACATTCATTATAAATCGTACAAGCTGGTACGACTCGAAATTTAGACTTCTTATTAACCTTTAGTAATTTTGCTTCAACAAAGTTGCGTTTAATAGAAGTAATCTGACAATAGATATCTTCTCCTTTGAGGGCACCTGGCACAAAAACGAGGGTTTTCTGGTAGAAACCGATTCCCTCACCATTGATACCCATCCGCTTGATTTTTAAAGGTATTTTTTGTTTGACTTTCAGATTCATACCCCTATCTTATCACATTTTAGGGTATAATAGAACTATGAAAATCACAAAACTTGAAAAGAAAAAACGTCTCTACTTGATGGAGTTAGATGGACAGCAAACATCTTATATCACGGAAGATACCATTGTCCGTTTTATGTTGTCTAAAGATAAGGTGGTTAGCAAGGAAGAATTAATCGAGATACAGGGCTTTGCTCAGTTTTCTTATGGTAAGAATCTCGCCCTCTACCATCTATCATTTAAAGCTCGAACCGAAAAGGAAGTTCGTGAGTATCTGAAAAAGTATGATCTTGATGAAAAAATCACTAGTCAAGTTATCGCTAACCTAAAAGAAGATAACTGGATTAATGACCATCAGTATGCTTATTCCATCATCAATGCCAATCAACTTTCTGGAGATAAGGGACCCTATGTGCTAGCTCAAAAACTGTCTCAAAAAGGGATTGCCAAATCAACTATTGAAGAGGTTTTAAAGGATTTTGATTTTTCAGAGATTGCTCAACGTGTTGCAGAAAAACTGCTTAAAAAATACAATGGAAAGCTTCCCTCTCGTGCCTTGCAAGATAAGATTATCCAAAACTTGACGAACAAAGGCTTCTCCTATTCTGATGCTAAAAGTGCCTTTGATGACTTGGACAGTCAAGTCGACCAAGAAACGACTCAAGAACTCATTTTTAAAGAGCTAGACAAACAATATGCTAAGTATGCTCGAAAGTATAAAGGATACGAACTTAAACAACGTTTAACCCAAGTTTTAGCTCGAAAAGGCTATGATTTTTCGGATATAGCCATCGCTCTCAGAGAATATCTTTAATATTTTCGTGTAAAATTCAAAAAAATTAGACCGATTTATGATATAATAGTAAACGATAAACTTATAAATTGTAGAAAGTTGGTTAGTTATGAAACTTCCAAAAGAAGGCGACTTTATTACAATTCAAAGTTATAAGCATGATGGGAGTCTTCACCGTACTTGGCGAGACACCATGGTACTAAAAACAACAGAGAACGCCATTATCGGCGTCAACGACCACACACTTGTTACCGAAAGTGACGGTCGTCGTTGGGTGACTCGAGAACCGGCTATTGTTTACTTTCACAAAAAATATTGGTTTAATATCATTGCTATGATTCGCGATAATGGGATTTCCTACTATTGCAATATGGCTAGCCCCTACTATCTAGATGAGGAAGCCCTGAAATACATTGATTATGATTTGGATGTCAAGGTCTTCACTGATGGTGAAAAGCGTCTCTTGGACGTTGAAGAGTATGAGCGCCATAAACGTAAAATGAAGTATTCTGATGATTTAGACTATATTTTGAAAGAGCATGTTAAAATCCTTGTTTATTGGATCAACAATGGACGCGGTCCTTTCTCAGAGGCCTATGTCAACATTTGGTACAAACGCTACATAGAACTAAAGAATCGGTAAAGTTGTCAATCCGGGGTGAGAGCCCTGGTTTTTTTATTTGAAAAACCCAGCTTTACAACTGGGTTGGTTTCTATATATCTAATTTAGTAACAGTAAACTTGATGTGGGAATAGTCTTTTTCAACATCCTTATCCAACAAGAAAGCCGTAGCATCCTTCTTAACCTGAACAAGATCAATGTTCTGAGCTTGAGCTGCATAGACGCATCCACAATAACATTGACGATAGATATCATACTCCTCGCACATCTCCACCGAGCGCTTGTAGCCTTGATTTTTCTTGAAATCACTTGGAAGATAGTGGGTGGTGTAAATCTTTTGCACATCGATTCCGATGCTGTTGATGGTTTGAGAATTCTTATGAGGACTGATGGTCAAAGCTGAACCAAAATAGTCAAAGCCCAAGTCCATAGCTACCTGTGCTGTTTTGTCCAGACGGTAGTCAAAACAAACCTTGCAACGGTCACCACCTTCAGGTTCTTCTTCCAGTCCTCTGACTAACTTCCGGTATTCATTGGGTTCATAAGGCGCTTCTAAATACTGAACCGTATTTCCTGTTCGCTCATTGAAATCATTAACAAATTTCTTGGTGACGTAAGCTCGCTTGTGGTATTCTGCCTTGGGATGGATATTGGAATTGGCAAAATAGATGGTCACATCAGCGTATTTTGTCAGGTATTCTAGGGTGTAGGTACTACAAGGAGCACAGCAAACATGCATGAGAATAGTGGGACGTTGCTCATTTTTCTCCCAAATCTGTACCATTTTTTGCATAACACGGTCATAATTAATCTTCTGATTGGGATTCATCTTGCTCAGAATTTCTTCTACATCGATCATGTTCTTCTCCTTTTTCTAGTTTTATTTTATCATATAAGTTAGGAGAGCTCAAATCTATTTAGAAGAGAAAACCTTAAAAGGAGGGATTATGTTCCCTCCTTTTGTGTTTTTTATAAGTTGCTTTTACATCATCCCGCCCATCATGCTTGGATCCATTGCTGGAGCTGGGGCTACTGGTTCTGGTTTATTGGCTACGACTGCTTCTGTTGTTAAAATCAAGCTAGCTACAGAGGCTGCATTTTGAAGGGCTGAACGGCTCACTTTAACTGGGTCGATGATTCCCTCTTCAATCATGTTGACCCACTCGCCAGTTGCTGCGTTGAAGCCTGTACCAACTTCAGCATTTTTCAAACGGTCAATGACGATAGACCCTTCGAATCCTGCATTGTGGGCGATTTGACGAACAGGCTCTTCCAAGGCGCGGAGAACAATATTGCGTCCTGTTGCTTCATCTCCTGTCAATTCCAAATCAGCAACGGCTGGAATGACATTGGCAAGAGCAGTTCCACCACCTGCAACGATTCCTTCTTCAACGGCTGCACGAGTAGCGTTGAGGGCATCTTCAATGCGGAGTTTCATTTCTTTCAACTCAGTTTCAGTTGCAGCACCGACCTTGATGACTGCGACACCACCTGACAATTTTGCCAAGCGTTCTTGCAATTTTTCGCGGTCAAATTCAGATGTTGTAGTTTCAATTTGTGACTTGATAACCGCAACACGGTGGGAAATGGCTTCAGGATTTCCAGCACCTTCTACGATAACCGTGCTATCTTTGTCCACAGTTACTCTCGCTGCTTGACCTAGCGCCTCAATAGTAGCGTCTTTCAACTCAAGACCAAGATCTTCTGTGATGACTGTTCCGCCTGTCAAGATAGCGATGTCTTCTAACATAGCCTTACGACGGTCACCAAAGCCAGGGGCCTTAACTGCTACTACGTTGAAGGTTCCACGAATCTTGTTCAATACAAGAGTCGGAAGAGCTTCACCATCCACATCATCCGCAATAATCAAGAGTGGACGATTGCTTTGGAGAATGCTTTCTAGGAGCGGCAAGATTTCTTGAATATTGGAAATCTTCTTATCAGTAATCAAAATGTATGGATTTTCAAGGTCGGCCACCATTTTTTCGCTATCTGTCACCATGTACTGTGAAAGGTAACCTCGGTCAAACTGCATCCCTTCCACGACTTCGAGCTCTGTTTCCATACCACGTGACTCTTCAATGGTGATAACACCGTCTTTACCAACTTTTTCCATAGCTTCAGAGATGTATTCGCCGACTTTTTCAGAACGAGAAGATACAGCGGCAACCTGAGCGATGGCTTCTTTATTGGCAACAGGGATGGCATTGTTTTTCAAGGCTTCTACAGCTGCGGCAACCGCTGCTTCAATCCCTCGACGAATGCCGATTGGATTGGCACCTGCAGTGACGTTTTTGATTCCTTCACGGACGATAGCTTGAGTCAAGACTGTTGCAGTTGTCGTTCCGTCACCTGCGATATCATTGGTCTTTGAAGCTACTTCTGATACCAATTTGGCACCCATATTTTCAAAATGGTCTTCTAATTCGATTTCTTTGGCAATAGTAACACCGTCATTGGTAATCAATGGTGAACCAAATGATTTTTCCAACACAACATTACGGCCTTTTGGTCCCAAGGTTACTTTAACAGTATCTGCAAGGATATCGACACCACGGACCATAGCTGAACGAGCATCAGATGAAAATTTAATTTCTTTTGACATACTTACTTTCTCCTTCTATTCTTCAATGATAGCCAAAATGTTAGCTTCGCCAACGATGATGTACTTTTCATCGCCATCTTTGACATCAATACCTGCATGAGCTTCAACTAAGACACGGTCTCCAGGCTTAACGCTTGGAGCAACCAAATCACCATTCAAGGTACGAACACCTTGTCCAGTAGCTACAACTTGGGCTGTTTTTGTTTTTTCTTGGGCTGAGCCCGCAAGGACAAAGCCTCCAACAGTTTGTTCTTTTTCTTCGATTTTTAAGACCACACGGTCTCCTAATGGTTTCAACATTTGCTTTCCTCCATGATGAAATACATATTATTAGCACTCTTTATATCTGAGTGCTAAATTATAGTTCTATTGTATCACTTGGTCAGAAATAGTCAAGAAAAAAGTCTGACTTTGGCAAGATAAAAAGCCTGAGACTAACTCAGACTTTTCAATGTTTAAAATGGCAATTCTTCCTCTTCCAAAACCAAATCCGCCAAATCCTGACCTGCGTTATTTTCACGCATGGCACGTTGGGCACGACTTTCCAAAAGTTGGAATCCTGTGGCAAGGACTTCAGTCACATAGTTCATCTGGCCATTTTTCTCAAAGCGACGGGTACGAAGTTCTCCATCCACAGAGATAAGACTACCTTTAGTTGCGTAGCTTGCCAAGGTTTCAGCCAATTTCCCCCAAAGAACCAAATTGACAAAATCAGCTTCACGTTCACCGTTTTGGTCTTTGTAACGACGATTCACAGCGATAGTTGCTCGCGCTACTGACTTGTCATTGTTGGTTTTGTGCAATTCTGGTGTAGACGTTAAGCGCCCGATCATGATAACTTTATTATACATATTTTCTTCCTCCTACTTATCTATTCGCAAGGAATCAAAAAAAGTTACAGAAATTTGTAACTTTTCGAAGAATTTTTTATTTTTTATGAACCATGAAACCTGTCGCCTGTTGATTGGCCATAATGGTCATATCTGTAATCTGCACACGACGGGGTTGACTGGTCACATAGACAACAGTGTCTGCGATGTCTTGTGCCTGCAAGGCTTCGATCCCCTGATAAACGGTCGCAGCCCGCTCTTTATCACCGTGAAAACGAACTGTAGAGAAATCAGTTTCGACAATCCCTGGCTGAATGGTGGTCACCTTGATATCTGTCGCAATGGTATCAATTCGCAGTCCATCTGAAAAAGTCTTGACTGCAGCCTTGGTGGCTGAGTAAACAGCTGCCCCAGCATAGGCATAAATTCCTGCGGTTGACCCCATGTTGATAATGTGACCCTGATTGGCTTTTACCATTGCTGGTAAGAAACAGCGAGTGACTGCCATCAACCCCTTGACATTGGTATCTAACATGGTCAGCATATCCAACTCTTCATAGTCTTGATAGGGAGCTAAGCCAAGAGCCAGTCCAGCGTTATTGACCAAGATATCAATCTGCCCTATCGTTTCCAAAATATCGGAGCAGACAGTCTTTACCATAGCCATATCCGTGACATCCAGTGCAAAGGTCCAAACTGTTTGATTTGGAAAAGTTTCTGCAAACTCTGACTTGAGGGTCTCTAGTCTGTCTGTCCGTCGCCCTGTTAGAACGACATTCGCCCCCTGCTCCAGATAAGCACGCGCAATCGCTTCACCGATTCCTGAGGTCGCTCCTGTAATCACTACATTTTTCGCCATCTTATCCCCCTCTATCTGGTCTATCAAGCACTGACAATTTCCTAGGCAGTCCAGTGTTTGGCTGGGTCAAATGGAGTTCCGACAACTTGGTCTTCTGATAATTCAATAACCCCACGTTTTTGCGGAGCATTTGGTAGATGCAACTCACGAGGGCTACACATCATGCCAAAACTCTTTTCACCACGAAGTTCGCCTGGGAAAATGAGATTGCCTTTGGGCATCATTGCTCCAGGAAGAGCTACAATGGTTTTCAACCCAACACGCGCATTAGGTGCTCCTGCAACGATTTGCACTGTCTTGTCACTTGCGACTGCAACTTGGCAGATGTTGAGGTGATCACTATCAGGATGAGCCACCATCTCGACAATTTCACCAACAACAAACTTAGGTTCCTTGTCATTGACAATTTCTTCTGTAAAGCCTTCCGCCTGCAATTCTTGGTTCAAACGAGCGACTTGCTCATCTGTCAAAAAGACTTGACCGCGCTCTGCAATTTCAAACAAACTTGAAAGGTCGAAAATATTCCAAGCCACTGTTTCCCCATTTTCTTTGAGGAACACACGGGCTATCTTGCCTTTACGCTCCACGTCCAGTTTGGCAACTCCGCTGTTTTTCACGATGACCATAAGGACATCGCCAACATGTTCTTTGTTATATGTAAAAATCATTGTTTTCTTTTTCTCCTATTTCAGTCCTGCTAAAAAGTCATTAATTTGTTCCTTGCTTTTACGGTCGCGATTGACAAATCGGCCAATTTCCTTGTCCTTTTCTAGCACAACAAGGCTAGGAATCCCGTAAACATCCCAGAGTTTGGCCAGATCCAGATACTGGTCTCGGTCCACTCGGATAAAGGTGAACTCTGGATTGGTTTCCTCAATCTCTGGCAAGAATGGATAGATATAACGACAATCGCCACACCAGTCCGCCACAAAAAGGAAAACCTTCTTGCCATCTTGCTCGACAAAGCCTGCGAGTTCTTCTATACTAGCGGGAGTAATCATAAGACTTCCTCCTCATAGACTAGGTCTTCATTTTCATAGACAAAGGTATAGTGACGACCATTCTCAAAAATGACTCCTCCGACGAGTCGCTCTAGACTACTTTCGTAGACTTGAACATAGAGAGTCGCGATCTCTCCCATATCTGAGAAAAGTTCGCGCACGATAGCGGCCAACTCTTCCTGAGTCTTCATAAGTTTGTGGTTATCTGCTGCTTTTTTGGCACCCAAAGCGAGGGCACTTAGACCAGCCACTGTCAAGCCAGTCATCCATAATTTCTTAGCTTTCATACCATTCATTGTAACACAAAAAGGGCTCTAGGACAAATGAGGAAGTAGCAGAAAAACAAGTAAAACTCCTCTTCCCTCGGTGAAGGAAAAAGAGTTCTGATTCTTATTGCCAAGCGCCTGAGTTCCTGAATGAATTAAAAAACCTCTGAGATTATTCTCAAAGGTTCGAATTTTGCTAATTGCTGTTCTCAACTGCTGCAGTGACAAAGGCAGTGTAGAGTTCTTCTGGACGGTTCGGACGACTGGAAAGTTCAGGGTGATACTGACAAGCCACAAAGAATTTATTTTCAGGAATTTCCACGATTTCTACCAAACGATTGTCTGGAGAAACACCTGAGAAGACAAAACCTGCTGCCTCAAACTGTTCACGAAAGGCATTGTTAAACTCATAACGGTGACGGTGACGGCGTTGCACCACTTCTTGATTGTGATAAGCAGCCGCTGCCTTAGAACCACGTTTCAACTTAGATGGATAAAGTCCCAAACGAAGGGTGCCACCGATATCCTCAACATCAACTTGGTCACGCATGATATCAATGATAGGATATTTTGTATCAGGATCAAGCTCTGCAGAATTGGCACCTTCAAGACCTAAAACGTTACGAGCAAACTCGATACAAGTCAACTGCATTCCCAAGCAGACTCCCAACATTGGAATATCATTCTCACGCGCATAACGGATGGCTTGAATTTTTCCTTCCGTACCACGTTGGCCAAAACCTCCTGGTACGATGATTCCGTCCGCATCAGACAAGAGTTCTGCCACATTCTCTACTGTCACATCATTGGCGTTGATCCAATTAATCTTCACTTCTGCGTCGTTGGCATAACCAGAGTGTTTCAAGGCTTCAACCACTGAGATGTAGGCATCTTGCAACTCCACATACTTACCGACAAGGAAAATTTTAACTTGTTTTTTCAGGTTCATGACCTTGTCCACCATAGCTGACCATTCTGTCATATCCGCTGCTGGTGCGTCTAGTTTCAAATGGTCACAGACAATTTGGTCCATGCCTTGACCCTGCAAGTTCAATGGAATTTGGTAAAGGTGTTCGACATCCAAAGACTCGATAACAGCTTCTGGAGCTACGTCACAGAACTGAGCTAGTTTATTTTTAATTCCTTGACCAGCTGGTTTTTCTGTACGAATGACCAACATATTTGGCTGGATTCCCAAACCACGCAATTCTTTTACAGAATGCTGAGTCGGCTTGGTCTTCATCTCACCAGCAGCCTTGAGGTAAGGAAGCAAGGTTGTATGGATGTACATGACGTTATCTGCCCCCACATCTGCCTTCATCTGACGAAGGGCCTCTAGGAATGGCAAGGATTCGATATCTCCAACTGTTCCACCAACCTCTGTGATAATGACATCAGAGTCAGTCGTTACAGCAGCACGCTTGATTTTTTCTTTCAAAGCATCTGTGATATGAGGAATGACTTGGACAGTTGCACCAAGGTATTCACCACGACGTTCCTTACGAAGAACTTCACTGTAGATTTTACCAGTTGTCACGTTGGAATATTTGTTGAGATTGATATCGATGAAACGTTCGTAGTGACCCAAGTCCAAATCTGTCTCAGCCCCATCATCTGTCACAAAGACTTCCCCGTGCTGATAAGGACTCATGGTTCCCGGATCGATATTGATATAAGGGTCAAACTTTTGAATGGTTACTTTTAGACCACGATTTTTCAAGAGACGGCCCAGACTTGCTGCCACAATCCCTTTCCCAATAGACGACACCACACCACCAGTTACAAAAATATATTTCGTAGACATAAATTCCTCTTTCTAAAATGCTCAAGGCCTTGTTAACTACGAGGGGATATAGAAAACAAGACCCTTATGGATAACGATTTTTCAAGAAAACTTCCTGAAAAACAAAAATAGCTCCCTAGTAACTAGGGAGCCCCGACCTCTAAAAGAGGTGCCCGAACAATATAATACCTCAAAGCAGAACATTTGTCAACCCGAATTGGTAAAAGATGAAAAAAGGAGATTGTTTTCAGAAAACCAACTAAAGATCTACAACCCAACGGAAGACTCACTTAACTACTCTACCCAAGCGACAAAAAAGGAGATCAGGCGATCTCCTCTGTGAAGTCTTTTACTCTTCTTCACTCGTTTCAGCGTCATCGTCAGAAAATTCGTCGTCTTCTTCGTTAAGATCTACATCTTCACCCAAGTCATCAGGAGCGATCTCGTTGATTTCTGCATCATAAGCTTCCACTTCATTTTTCTCATCATCTGGATTTTCATCATCATATGAAAGAGCTGGATCTGCTTCGTATGCGTCTTCGTCTTCTGGATCATCTGCATTGTAGTCAATGGCATCTGAATCACCATCCATAAAGGCATTGACACGTTTTTTCTTAGCTTTTGGTGCTACTTCATCGTCGTCACTTTCTTCAAGAGCGATGATTTCTTCGTCGATTTCGTCTACACCATACCATGAACGAAGGCCCCATTTGTTGTCTCCAAGAGAGATGAAGCTACCGTCAAAGTTCAACTCTGTGTAGAACAAAGGTAAAGCTTCGCGGATATCGCTGTTTGATGTTCCAAGGTAATTTTGAATTTCGTTTACAAGATCGCTAAAATGCATCTCATGGTCGCGACCACGAAGTTCCAAGATAGCACGCGCTACCTCAATCATAGATAGTTCACTTTTTTCTTGCCCAGCAAATACTTCTAATTCCAAAGCGTTTCTCCTCATTTTTACTACTATCGCCAGAGCGAACAGACTCTGACCTCATTTTATCATGTACTCTTTATTGTACGATAATTTTGCGGAATAGTCAAAGGTTAAATGGGAGAAAGTGGCAGGACTTTTTATTTCTTTGCTACCCAGCCGATGGCATCGCTTGGTGGATTTTCGGTATCAATCCAGATAAATTCGATGCTGAAAATTAAGCTGTGATGCTGTACCTCTCAGGGCGTTCGAACTTAGAAGATTTGTTATGTAGTGAGTTGGTTTCCAAAATATTGACACAAAGCTTAATATAAAAATACTGTCTAAAAAATTTATTCTAATGATGAAGTAACTATTCAGTATTAGGAATAGAACATATAAGAAATTGAAATATCAGCAAAAACACATCTATCAACATATCATTGTTTTAAGATAGTTTAATTATAAAAAATAAGAAATACTTACTGGTAATATAAAACATATTAAATTCCTTACGGGAAAGTTCTATATTTTAATCTATTAAACAGATATGGGATGGCTAAAAGTAAGGAACTATACTAGATAACATTTATTATCTACAGTTTGCTTTTCCAGAGCGCAAGATTATTAAAAATTATTTTTTGATAAATTGAATAAAATGCATCAGATAAAGTTTTACTGTTAACGTAGTTATGGATATTTGTTTTAACATCTAGAAGTTCTTGTTCGTTATTCGCGTTATGAAAAAACATATAAATAAAACCATACTCGACTAACCTGTTATCTTCTTGTAAATGTTTTGCATATCTATCAAGTTGTTCAATTCCTAGCAGACATTTATCTTGTAATTTATAGTTACTTTTTCCTTCATAAATAGACCTTAAAAAGGAAAATTTCACTTCTATAATCGCTTGTTCTTGACCATCATTTAAATAAATATCCACAGATTCCTCATCTCTTATAATCGATGTACAGTATTCGATAGAAACTTCACCCTTCATTTTATTTTTTAAAAATTCTAATAAAATATTACGTAATTTCTGCTCTTTTATCTCAGCTTTAATTTTTCCGTTGGAATTGAAACATTCGCTATAATAGTACTCTTGATATTGACACTCTAGATTAAAGGTTTCAAACACTTCTTTTAATTCTGAAATTGGTTTTAATAAATTTAATTGCTCTTGCATTGTTTTAGTCTTTGCTAAGCATGCATCTACCTCTGTGTTTATCTTACCATTTTGAGCAATTAGTTTTATCCCTTCATTTACAGCATACACAATACAATTTTTTTCCCTAGAAATATCTAAAACCATATTAATAAATTCAGAATCAGAAATTTTACTTAAGGCTATTTCTTTAGAAGTGAATTCAGATTCATTTATATCGATACAATGTATCTTAGCAATAGGTAAGACCAGTATTTCTGACAATAACTCATCCAATTTTTCTGTAATACTTAGATTCGATTGTGTACAGATAACGACAACTTTATTATGCTCGGCAAAGATATCTAATAATTTAGTCTCACTAATTACACTTTCTGTCTTTGAAGCTCTTTCTAAAAATTTTTCAGCATCAAGCATTTATCTCTTTTCCTTTCAGATATTCTTCGAAAATATAGTCTAACCAAGCAATAAATACATCGTATTTGTCTAGATCAACATTAGATGATTTTGCTCTATTCTGAAAGTTTTCCAATAATTTATAAAGTTGGTTATTACTCAATGAAATCTTAGTTTTATTTCTACTCAAGGCATCTTCAATATTTGGTTCATTAAAAAAAATAGACAAAACAATCTCATCACTATATGATGAAATCATATTTACAAAGTAAGCAACTGATTTTAAGTCATCCTTAAATTTTTTAGATCTTTCCTGATTTTTACTACACTCTGTTAGCAATTTATCACAAATGTTGATTTTAAAACTATTGAGGGAAATATAATCTTGAGAGCTTAGAAATTTCAATGTGGCTTCCATTTGAAATGTATTAACTGTTCCAACTTTAGGATCAATTATCAATTCATCTAGAATTTCACTTTCATCATCATTCAAGAATGAATTTGAAACCATGAATATATAAATATAACGAAAAAGTGAATTTTTTGTTATATTGTTTTTAAGTCTAAGCGAATATAAAAAAAGCAACATATAATAATACAGTTTTTTATTCATACTATCTCCTTAGCAATTTGTAAATATCCAATTCTTCTATCTCTTTATACTGTTTATTTGCATGCCTTGAAATATCTAATAAATTAATAATTTTAATTGAACTATTTTTCTTTATGAGCGAGCTTACCAATGAACTATTACGAGCATTGGCAGAAAGAAATAAAGTATTCCCTGATTCTAAGTAACTATTAAAAGTATCGACCGCATTTTCTTCAAATAAATAATCTAGAGTACTATCAGGTGTTTCACTCATAAAATAAGTATCTTTATGAAAAAACTCTAGTGTAGCTAACCTGAAAGCCATATCAATGAAAATTCTTTGTGACTCTGACAGTGATTCTTCGCTTTCTCGTGCTGAATTATTTAAAAAGAATTTAAAAAGCGTGTTCTCTCCACTACCAACTAATTCTAATCTAATATTTGAATCATTTCCTAAAAAAGAATAGGCGTACTTGTAAAATATTTTACTAAAATTTAAAAATACACTTTTTATGCTTTGATCGATATCATCTGCTAATTGATTTTCTTTTTTCTTAGTTTCCTCTAATTTATTTAAAAATAGCTCTTTTTCACGATTCAATTGGTTATATTTCTCAAGATTATCATTAGGCACACTATCCATTTTTCTTTTAATTTTTAATTTTTCTTTAGTTATTTCAAAAAGTTCACTTTCTCCATCTTTTACTGAGTTGTTAATAATCTCAATTTCTTTGTTCAACTCCTCATACCTTAAATCTAACGTTTTCTTTTTAATTTGTAGATTCTTTTGCTTTATCTCTATTTCTGTTAAATCTACATCTGTATTAATATTTATCCTACTCTTACAAAAAAAACACTCTAAAATATCAATGTGAAAATCAATATGTTCAGTTCCACAGAATGGACATACTCCCGAACTTAAAATTGGAGTAAATTTATCATAAAAGTCTTGATAGTCATTAGGAAAAATATTCCTGTACCATTTGTTTTCAAGAACTCCAAGTTCTGCTCTAAGTCTATCTATTTCTGCTCTATTCTGGAGTCTTTCTTGAGTTCTTTTGTTTAAGAGTTCTCTATATTCATGAATTTTTGTATTGATCGTCTTAATTTTAAATTCCACATCTTCCAAATCTTTAAGAGAGTATACGTTGTAGTCAGATTTATTTAAGTCCTCTCCTAAAAATTCTTTTACCATTGACATTTTATATGATCGCAACCTAGCCTGGCTATCATATTTTTTTATCAATTTCTGAGTCTCACTATATTCAAAATACTTCTCTTTTGGCATAAACTTACTCAAAACCAATTTACTAAGATTTTCATCCCAAAACACAAAATTTCTTGATTCCGAGAAAAACATTATCTCAGTTAACATCAAAATAAATGAGTTTATATCTGGAAAACCTGAAGATTTAATTAACTCTTTATGATACTTATTAATTAAAGATTCGCTTAGTTGTTTATCATTGATTGAAGCAAAGTATTTTCTTTCATACTTCTCATAATCCAGTTCTTTCTCTCTTTCTTCCTCTTTTTTTCCATTAACGCTAAAACTAATTAGCCTATGTGAATATAAACTATGCTTGGTTACAAATGTATCATTCGCAATAGAAAATTCAACTTCGACTTCTGCCTCATTTAAAGGAACTTGCATTCGATTTTTAAAATAATCTCTATCAAACATAGGACGTCTGGATTTTTGCTGATCTTTATAATTTCTAACTCTTTCTCTTCCTTTGTAGGGACCTATTACCGAGTATCTTATTATGTTTAGCAACGTTGTTTTTCCCAAACCGTTAGTTCCAAATATAATATTTAATTTATCTGATAAGTCTATTTCAAGTGGACATTTATACAAATCAAAATTATCAATTTTTAGCCGTTTAATCTTTGGTAAGTAGTAGTTAAATTCCATCGTATTATTTCTCCAATACTATTACACCTTCAAGTAATTTGCCAATCTTTTCCTTCTGCTGAGGACTTGGATTTAAGTAACGAGCTTTTCTTATTTCAACAACTTCAAATCCTATATTTTCAGCAATTTCAGAACAAATCTCTAAAGTATTAATTAACACTCCAAAATAAGCAGAATTTGAAACATTAAAATAGACCCGTCGCCCTTTTTTGAGCTTTTGATACATCCCATTAAAAATGATCTCCATATCTTCAAAATAAGCAATAATCATACTTTGAATTTCCGTATTCCATGCTACTGAATCTTTGCTTAGAGACTCCATTTCAGATATGGTAGCCTTAAGAATCTTACTTTGTACCCCCTTTAGATTTCGTATTTTTAACTGGACATGTGAGCGTATAGTCTGTTCTCGTAATTTTTTAATATCATTATAATTTGTTAAAAAATCTAGCGCTTTTAATTCTAGCATATATGAATCTGTATAATCCCTTGAATTCAGATACGGAGGAGAAGTAATAATTAAATCCACAGAATTATCATCCACATTCTCAAAAATTAGTTTCCGTGTGTCACCTAAATATAATAAATCATGATTAGAAAAGTTGTTGGTCTCCAGCCTCTCAAGATCCTCAATGATAACATTATTAATAAAATTAAAAAAACTTGTTATTACTTGTTCCTGTGAGTATAAATTTTCTTTCCAATCTTTTTTGTAAGATAAACACTTGCCGTTTCGATACAAATTACTGTATTCTAGTAATATATTGGCCAAACAAATAATGTAAACTTCTTTATATAATGTTGTCGATAGACTATTAATAGCTCTCTTAAGTTTTTCAATTGCAATAAAGACTTCACGATCTATATTCCACTTCTTTTTTTCCTTTCCCTCAATTAAAGTAGAAAATCCACTATATAAATCAATCTCGTTATCATTTAAAGAAGCTATGTGTTTCTTAATTTTTAAAATATGAGACTTAATTGTACGTCTTTTATATTGAGAAACTTTTAGTTTAGCTTTAGACAAGGTAAACATAAAAGGGTTTACCTCAAACGATATACAGCTTATTCCCTTTAGAGATAATTCCAAAGCAGTTGTGCCACTACCTGAAAATGGTTCTAAACAGAATTCTACTTTTTGGGTCTGTTCGTTTACTATAGCCTCAATAAACTCCTTTGAGTATCCCTCAACAAAAGGATACCATCTATGTATACAAATATCTTTATTTTTATTGAATTGCATAATTCTTCCGTATTCTTTAACATAGTTCACATATCTATACATTATAGCTCTCACTTTATTCAATTCGTATTTCTTTATTAACAATTAGAGTTGTTTTAATTATACCACAAAAAAACACGGTTTATCACCGTGTTTCTATGTTTATTTCACCAACTTCTTCATCTCATCAATACGCGCTACGGTCGCGTCGTATTTAGCTTGGTAGTCGGCTTGTTTGTCGCGTTCTTTTTGGACGACTTCTGGTTTGGCGTTGGCTACGAAACGTTCGTTAGAGAGCTTCTTACCAACCATGTCCAGTTCTTTTTGCCATTTAGCCAGTTCCTTGTCGAGACGAGCGAGCTCTTCTTCGACATTAAGAAGGTCTGCCAGTGGCAAGTAGATTTCTGCTCCTGTGATGACACTTGACATGGCGAGTTCAGGTGCAGGGATGTTTGATGCGATTTCCAAGTGTTCTGGATTTGTGAAGCGTTTGATGTAGTTGACATTGCTGTTAAAGAAGGCTTCCAAATCACTATCGCTAGTCTTCACAAGGATGGTGATTGGCTTGCTTGGTGCTACGTTTACTTCCGCACGCGCATTCCGAACGGCACGGATCAAGTCTTTGAGACTTTCTACACCAGTGTGGGCAGCAAGGTCTTCAAAGGCTGGATTAACAGTTGGGTATTCCGCTGTAACGATAGAGCCTTCAGAGATTTGTCCAAAGATTTCCTCTGTCACAAATGGCATGATTGGGTGAAGGAGTCGAAGGATCTTGTCCAAAGTATAAAGGAGAACAGAACGTGTGATGACTTTCTCTTCTTCGTTATCACTATAAAGGACTTCCTTGGTCAACTCAACGTACCAGTCCGCAAACTCGTCCCAGATGAAGTTGTAGAGGATATGGCCAGCCACACCAAATTCAAACTTGTCAAAGTTTTCAGTGACCTTGCCGATCGTTTCATTGAGGTTGTGGAGAATCCAGCGGTCTGTGACGTTTCCAGCTTCCTTGTTGGTAACTTTTTCGACATTGGCAGTTGCTTGCTCAAGGGTCAAGCCTTCATTGTTCATGAGGATGTAGCGAGAGATGTTCCAGATCTTGTTAATGAAGTTCCATGAAGCATCCATTTTCTCGTAAGAGAAGCGCACGTCTTGTCCTGGGGCAGAACCGTTTGAAAGGAACCAACGAAGGCTATCTGTTCCGTACTTATCAATAACATCCATTGGATCAATCCCGTTACCGAGAGATTTCGACATCTTGCGTCCTTGCTCATCACGAATGAGACCATGAATTAAGGCATTTTTGAATGGCGACTTGCCAGTAAATTCCAAACCTTGGAAAATCATCCGAGACACCCAGAACGGAATAATATCATAACCAGTCACCAAAGTTGATGTTGGATAATAACGTTTAAAGTCTTCTAAATCGACATCAGGCCAGCCCATGGTCGAGAATGGCCAAAGGGCAGAACTGAACCACGTATCCAAGACATCTTCGTCCTGAGTCCATCCGTCACCTTCAGGTGCTTCTTCGCCGACATATATTTCACCCTCAGCATTGTACCAAGCAGGGATTTGGTGACCCCACCAGAGCTGACGAGAGATTACCCAGTCGTGGACATTTTCCATCCATTGGAGGAAGGTATCGTTGAAACGAGGTGGGTAGAATTCTACCTTGTCCTCTGTGTCTTGGTTGGCAATGGCATTTTTCGCCAATTGGTCCATCTTAACGAACCATTGCGTAGACAAGCGCGGTTCAACCACAACACCTGTACGCTCTGAGTGACCAACACTGTGGACACGTTTTTCGATTTTAACAAGGGCACCGATTTCTTCCAACTTAGCAACGACTGCCTTACGAGCTTCAAAACGGTCCATGCCTGCAAATTCGAAGGCCAAGTCATTCATGGTTCCGTCGTCGTTCATGACGTTAACTTGTGGCAAGTTATGACGTTGACCAACCAAGAAGTCGTTTGGATCGTGAGCAGGCGTGATTTTCACGACACCAGTACCAAACTCAGGATCTGCGTGTTCATCCCCAACGATTGGGATCAATTTATTAGCGATTGGAAGGATAACATTTTTACCGATCAAGTCCTTGTAGCGTGGGTCTTCTGGATTTACCGCAACCGCAACGTCCCCAAACATGGTCTCAGGACGAGTTGTCGCCACTTCAAGGGCGCGTGAGCCGTCTTCTAGCATGTAGTTCATGTGGTAGAAGGCACCTTCCACGTCCTTGTGGATAACCTCAATATCAGAAAGAGCTGTGCGAGCTGCTGGGTCCCAGTTGATGATAAACTCACCGCGGTAGATCCAGCCTTTCTTGTAAAGGTCCACGAAAACCTTGCGAACAGCTTTTGACAAGCCTTCATCAAGAGTGAAACGCTCGCGAGAGTAGTCTACAGAGAGCCCCATCTTGCCCCATTGTTCCTTGATAGTAGTGGCATATTCGTCTTTCCATTCCCAGACTTTGTCAAGGAATTTCTCACGACCGAGGTCGTAACGGGAAATGCCCTCACCACGCAAGCGTTCCTCAACCTTAGCCTGAGTCGCAATCCCTGCGTGGTCCATCCCTGGAAGCCAAAGTGTATCAAAACCTTGCATGCGTTTTTGACGGATGATGATATCTTGCAAAGTTGTATCCCAAGCGTGACCGAGGTGGAGTTTCCCAGTTACGTTTGGTGGTGGAATCACGATAGAATAAGGCTTAGCCTTTTTATCGCCAGAAGGCTTGAAAACATCCGCATCAAGCCATTTTTGGTAACGACCAGCCTCAACCTCGGCTGGATTGTATTTAGGTGAAAGTTGTTTAGACATGTGTTTGTCCTTTCTCTATTGTATTCATTTTATCTTGAATCTGCTTAGCAACCTCTTCTGCAGACAGATTCGTATTATTTATTTTAAGGTAGTGGTACAACTCATTCGGTTGATGTTGAGAATTTAATTGAAGTGTTTCAGCAGTCTCCAAAATTTCTCTTCCAGATATCTCAATATGTCGTTTTAAGGGTTTATTCTTTAATCGATTCTCCGTTCTATTTCGACGTAAGCGCTCTTCAAGTGTCGTTTCCAACTCAACAAACAGAATCTCTTGATGATAATCATCCAACAAATCCTGAATTTGCTTCAAATACAGCAGCTGGTACTGATTTGAAAAATCAATTACGTCTGTTAAAATCACAGATCGCTGATTCCTAGCACTTGCTCCAAGGAAAGAAAAGGTAATTCCACGAACAAATTTCCACATTTCCTCTGTATAGTCCTGATAGATTTCTAGTGCAAAATCGATGGCTTGATGGTTATAAAAGAGGGTAGCATTTGTCAGTCGAGATAACTCTTGACCAATCGTCATTTTCCCAGAAGCTGGAGCCCCAATGATGAAAAGATGCATCAAATCACCTCCCACTCACTCCTCAGCAAGCCGTATCTCAAATCGTCACAGCGGTTGCCTTGGGCATCTTTACGGTCTCGGATTCGAGCTTCTAAGGTAAAGCCAAGTTTCTCTGCGACTCGTTGACTTTGAAGGTTATACCCAAAGCAAGTCAGTTCAATCTTATGAAGACCCAGTTCTTTAAAAGCTAGGTCAATCAAGGCATGCGCTGCTTCTGGAACATAACCTAGACCCCAATGGTCTGGATGTAAGATATAGCCAATCTCCAAGACATCATCCTCGTGACGACGAGGGAAATCAACAGAGCCGATGACCTTATCGGTTCCTTTAGCGACAATTCCATAGCCCGCTGGAAGATCGTTCTTTTCATTACGCTCGGGCAGAATATGCTCCAGATAATAAATCTCATCTTCCAAGCTCTTGACGGGCGGAAAGCCTGCTGGGTAGGAAACTTCTGGCCTGCTGGCATAGTCAAAGATATCCACAACATCAGCCACGGTACGGACTCGCAAGACTAGCCGTTCGGTTTCTAAACGTTCTGGCAATGTTGCTCTTGTCATCCTTCTACCTCGCTTTCTACAAAAAATCGCCCCTGCCATCTACATGACAGGGACGAATGTGCTAATCCGCGGTACCACCCAATTTCGGGCAGACGCCCGCAACTCTCGTCTTTAAAATAAAAAGACAATATTATTTCATTTTCATCCATCAGCAACCAGTTTTGACACATTTGTGGACTTCTCAGCACCGCCACTTTCTGTAAAATGTGGGATCCAAAACACCTCTAATGGCTCTATTGTAGCAAGTTTTTCTCGGAAATGCAAGGGGCAAGAAAGATTACTTGAAGCTGATTCCGTGCTCTTTTAATTTCTTAATGGTAGCTGGGCCAATTCCTTTCAAGGCAAGGAGTTCTTTTTCAGTCCAGTTTTTAAAGTCAGCAGCCGACTTGATCCCCTCATCATAGAAAGTCTTAGCACGATCTACTGAGAGGCCACCCAAAGTAGCTGCGAAATCTTCTACTGAATTGGCTACTTTTTGAGCTTGTTCCTTGGTCGCTTCTACTGCTTGTTCCACTTTTTTAGAGACAACTTTTCCTGCTTCGCTGGCAGATTTTTCTGCGTGTTTCACGACTTTTTTGGTCTCTTCGACAACTTTGGTCACCGTACTTGAAAAGGCACCTGAGCGACGAAGGCTATTTCGCAATTGTTTTTTACGTTGGAGTTTCTTTGACATGATAAAATCCTTTCAATAAAAAATCCCTGCTCTGACAAGGATTTAATAAAGATATTCTATCAAGATTTTGGGAAAAAATCAAGAAAGTATCTGTATTTTAATAGTTTCGCTCACCAAACAATCCTTCTGGCAAATCATGGAATCCCTTGCCTGCCTTGAAATTTTCGAACTTACCAAGCAAGAACTGGTAGGCATCCAAGCGACTTTCGTAGCGAATCATGGCATCTTTGGCACGTTCGTCTTGGTCTTCTTCGTAGACCTTTTGACTTTCCTTGTGCGCCATGTCGTTGATCATGATCTGGGTATTGACCCAAGCTTCAAATTCCTTCATAAATTCCTGTTCGTAACTCATTGATTCTCCTTATTCTAATCCACGGAAGAAGTCCGTATCAATCTCTCGGTAGGGCTGGATATCCTGAACATACTCCAACACGCCTTGGAATTCCCCGTTTTCATCGTGTACCGCAGCATAGGTAATGTGGACAAACTTGCCTCGCGAATCTGACTTGAACCACATTTCATACTTGTCCTTGACCCCTTCACGAAGACCTTGCATAACGGCCTTCACCTTGTCTAGGTACTTAGGCGGATGACAGAGTTCAACATTGCGCCCGACTTGGGACGGCGTCCGTTTGAAAATCATCTCATCAGCTGGCGTATTATCATTGTAATACTGGAAAATGCCGTCTTTATTGACAAAGGTAATCTCCATGGGAAGGTGATTGAGGATGAGGTTGGCCTGCTCGACGGAGAGATAGCCATTGCCAAAAGCCTGTTGACTATGGCGGTCCAGCACTGCTTCCTTTTCCTTAGGGGTAAAGGTAATGGTAAACTGGCCTTCTGGTGTATCGATAACTTGCTGCACTTGGCCTTCAGCCATGTCTAGCTGCACGGCCCCCTCTGCACTCTTTTCCTCAACAAAGCTCTGGCGTTCTGGCACCCATTTCTCAGACGGACGGATGATGGCATAGCCATAGGCTTCACTCTCCTCCGCAATCTGAATCCAGTCATCCTGAGTAAAAGACTCAAGGAGAATCATGAGAAGAATGGACTCTTCCTTGAAAATCATGCTCTCAAACTCTGTCGCAAAAGCTTCAAAATCTCCCTTTACACTGCTAATCGACACTTCTGGTAGTGACTTGGCTGTCGTTAGAGCTGTTTGAAAGAGCTCCCTTATCTGGTCATCCACTCCCCACATAACTTTTGGAGGTGAATCGTGTCCATAGCGCTCCATGATGGGGAAAAAGAGCTCTTCCTTGCGTTGGTAGTGGATATCAAATTGCCCCAACAGCCCCATTTGACGGACCAAACCCTTACGCATCTCTGCCAGCATTTCCTCGTCTTCCATAGACTCATAGGTATCTAACAGTCTCCGAATGCGAATCAAGGCAGCCCGGAGAGCCAGATTTTCATCCTTGAAGACGCGAACTGGGTGACCAGGGTGTTCGGTATCCTCTACTTCGACACCCTTAACAGCGTTTTTAAAAAGATTGGCATGGACATCACAGAGCTCCATGACATCTTCAAAGGTGACTCCTGAGTCTGAGTTCATCAGCTCGTGCTCCATGAGGGAAATTTCGATGGCTGACACACCTGTAAAGGTCGCATCAAAACGCTCCTGAACTGACTCAGGAGAGGCACCATTGTGCAATTCTAACAAAATATCCCGTAGGATATGAATCCGTTCATCTGCCATTAGTCTAATCCAATCACTTCATAGCCGTTCGCTTCCAACGTGCGGACAATCTTGTCCATAGGAGTTCCTTCAAGCTTAGAACCCTGTTTGAGCGATACTTTGCGACCGACTGTATTGCGCATCAAGGGATTAGCAAGTGGTTTAAAACCGAGCTCCACTAGGATTTCCAAAACTTCTGGGTGCTTGTCTACCACTTCTGCAACGGGTATTGACACATCGATGATATTGTCCATGACGACCTCCATTGTATGTTCTAATACTCAATGAAAATCAAAGAGCAAACTAGGAAGCTAGCCGCAGGCTGTACTTAAGTACGGCAAGGTGAAGCTGACGTGGTTTGAAGAGATTTTCGAAGAGTATAAAATGATTTTACTGCTTATATTATACCATATGGGAAGAGATTAAAAAACTAGCAGTGGAATTCCTGCTAGTTTCTTTCATTTCAAGTTATTCCTTATCATCTGGTTTTGCGAGCCACTGGGCTACATCCATCAACTTGTCAGCAAGCAGTACTTTCCCGAAACCTACTAGAGTATTGTCATCTTTTTTCATGTTCTTCAGGACTTTGACGCTTTGCATCACGAAAAAGTAATTCCCGTATGTCTTAGCTAGAATTTTAATGAATCCCATCTTACTCTCCTTCGATGATTTCGACCTCTTTTCGGATAGTATCAACATCTCTTTGATATTGCACTTCATTGTAGTTGACTAGCTTGGACAATTCCTGTTGCAATCTTTCTCCCATCGGTTTCATGGTCGCAAAGGTTAAGCCACCAGAAATGACTCCACCTAGGATAGGAATCACTTTTCCCATTCCTTTGGCTAAGCCTCCTTTTGTCAGATTAACACCAAAAATTTTCAAAATTTTCTCTAAAATAGGATACCAGAGCGTCTTTGTCAAAGCTTTCTTATTCACTACTTTTATGACTTGTTTGGCTACTGTCACACCGCCTGATCGAAGCAGAGCACCTGCACCATTTACTCCCAGCATCACACCGAGATAAAGTAAAAGCGTGTTTTTAGCATCTTCACTCAACTCATTTCGCGATGCCCAGAGATCATCAAATCCGTAAATATACCCTAATTCCTGAGCTAGTTTTAATGAGAAAGCGTAAAATTGGGCTACATCTGTCGGGATTGTGATCGCCATGGCAAGACCTCCAGGTAGACCTGCCAGCACCGATGTTCCACTAGCTAACAGGACATTGTCCTTAATACAGGCCTTGGCCACTCTATCCAAGCTTTCCTGGGGTAATAAAGTCGTCGGTCCTTGTTCAATCAAAGTTGGAAGATCCTTACGGTCTAATTCCTTTGAAAACTTTTCTACTAAAAATTTCTCTCGATCAACTTTGACTACGGGTAATTTTACCACTTGTTGCAGCACTTGCATAGCTATATCTTGTTTAGCCATATGTCTCTCCGTTTTTCATTTATATCAAGCTTTATCATATCATACTATTTGAAATTTACAAATTTTTTAAACCGATTTTTATTAGATAGATACATCGTCAAATAGCAATAATCATGCTCTGGCAACAAAAAAGAGGGGTGACCCTCTTTTTTAGTTCTTATCCAGATTGCGTAGCATCTCGTCAATCTTGTTTCCATATTCGATGGACTCGTCTTTGACGAAGATCAAATCTGGGATTTTGTACAATTTCAAATTGCGACCAAGTTCACGTTTAATCGTACCAGTTGCTTTTTCAAGCCCGATTTGAGCTTTTTGGTTATCCGAAGCAAGGTTACTCAAAATGGTGTAGTAAACCTTGGCTACAGACAAGTCACCTAGCATCTGAACATCTGTGATGGTCACACCTTGGACACGCGGATCACGGACTTTCTTTTGCAAAATCTCATTGACTTCACGCTTGATTTCCATGCCCACACGATCCGTACGGAAATGATTTGCCATGATATTCCTTTCTCTACTTTGAACCAAAAGCTAGGCCAGCAGACCTAGCTATTTTTAAATTTATTGTTTTTCAATTCAAATTGAAACGAAGTGCAATTTGAACTCATTCGCTTCTTTCGCTGTGGTGAAAGTGATGGAACTGATTTATCAGTCCCATCACAGGGGATTTTTGAGACACTAGGCTCAAAAATAAGCAATGAAACCATCGGTTTGCTTGCGTCCCTCACCACCTAAGAAAGGAGCAAAAATCTTAACGTTTGATTTCTTCCATGACGTATGCCTCAATCACATCATCAGTCTTGATATCATTGTAGCCATCAATCATCAATCCACCTTCACGACCGTTTGTAACTTCTTTGACGTCGTCTTTGTAGTGTTTCAAGCTTGCAAGTTCACCGTCATAGATAACGACACCATCACGGATAACACGAACTTTCGAGTCACGGGTAACCTTACCGTTGATAACCATGAATCCACCGATAGTTCCGACTTTAGATACCTTAAAGGTTTCACGGATAACTGCTTCACCGATAACTTTTTCTTCAAATTCTGGGTCAAGCATCCCTTTCATGGCTTCTTCCATCTCTTCGATAACCTTGTAGATAATACTGTGGAGACGGATTTCTACATCATCAGCTTCTGCTTGTTGACGCGCTTGTGGTGTAGGGCGTACGTTGAAACCAACGATAAAGGCATTTGAAGCTTCCGCAAGGGTCACGTCAGATTCGTTGATAGCACCGACTGCCGAGTGGACAATGGTAACTTTGACACCTTCTACATCGATCTTTTGAAGTGAGGCAGAAAGGGCTTCAACAGAACCTTGTACGTCGGCCTTGATGATAACATTAACTGACTTGAGCTCACCAGCTTTAAGCGTATCAAAGAGGTTTTCAAGGCTGACACGTTGGGTAGCTTGGCGTTGTTTCATGAGGGCACGTTTGGCACGTTCTTCACCTGCTGCACGCGCAGATTTTTCATCTTCGTAAACGGCAAAGTGGTCACCAGCCATTGGCGCTTCGTTTAGACCTGTGATAGAAACCGGCGTTGATGGGCCTGCAACCTTGACACGACGACCAAGATCATTGGTCATAGCACGTACACGACCGAAGGTATTTCCGACAACGATTGGGTCTTGGACATTCAAGGTACCTTGTTGCACAAGAAGGGTTGCGACCGCACCTTTCCCTTTATCCAAGCGAGCTTCGATAACCGTACCGATCGCACGCACTGTTGGGTCTGCCTTGAGTTCTTGGATTTCAGCCACAAGAAGGACTGTTTCCAACAATTCTTCGATATTTTGGTTGAATTTAGCTGAGATTTCAACAAATTCAGAATCACCACCCCAGGCAGTTGACATAACACCATGCTCTGCCAATTCACCGATAACACGTTCTGGATTGGCACCTGGTTTATCAATCTTGTTGATAGCTACGATGATTGGAACGTTGGCCGCTTTTGAGTGGTTGATGGCTTCGATAGTCTGAGGCATAACCCCGTCATCGGCCGCCACGACCAAGATGGTAATATCGGTAACAGATGCACCACGCGCACGCATAGAGGTAAAGGCCGCGTGTCCTGGTGTATCAAGGAAGGTAATCTTCTTGCCATTTTCCACGATTTGATAGGCACCGATATGCTGAGTGATACCACCTGCTTCACCTGTCGCAACGCGAGAGTTACGAAGGGTATCCAAAAGGGTTGTCTTACCATGGTCAACGTGTCCCATGATGGTTACAACTGGTGGACGCTCAACCAATTCATCTTCATTGAGATAACCATCTTCTACAAAGAAACGTTCGATGTCGGCATTATCCACTTCAACCTTTTGTTTGGCTTCGATACCGTAATCCACCATGAGGAGTTCGATGGTTTCCCCATCTAAGGATTGGTTTTGTGTGGCCATGACACCCATCATAAAGAGTTTCTTAACGATTTCAGCTGGTTCACGTTTGATACGTTTTGCGATTTCCGCAACAGTCATACCATCTGTATACTCAAATTCTGTTGGCAATTCGTGGAACTTACGCTCTGTAACAGGTTTTGGAGTCTGGTTACGGTTGTTTTGCTTGTTCCCTTTTTTATTTTTCTTGTTGTTATTCCAGTTACTATTTCTTTGATTTCTCACTTGATTCTGACTACTTCGATTCTTTTGTTGTTTTCTAGGACCATCTTCTTCACGATCGTAATCATCACGATCTTTGTCTGGTCGGGCTTGTTTTTTACGACGTGTATCTACTACAGGCTCTTTGACTACAGGAGCTACTGTTACTGCTGGCTGAGTTTGTTCAGCTAGCTTAGCAGCTTCTTCAAAGATTTCCTCCGGTTCTTTGCGTTTATTAGCTTGAGCCAAGGCTTCTTTAGCTGCTTGTGACTGTTTGAAACGTTCCTCGCTTGAGCGTGCGTATTCGGCATTTTGTTCTGCCTTCAGGGCTGCTGCACGAGCCTTGAAATCAATACGTGGACCAGCTTGGTTCGGACGATTTTCCACTTGTTGGCGACGATCATTACCACGGTTTTGCTGACCTTGTTGTTTCTTCCCTTGATCATTAAAACGACGGTTGTCGCGGTTTCCTTGACCTGTTTTTCCACCATTACGGTTCTCATTTTTGGGACGGTTCCCGTTTTGTTGTTGGTCGCGGTTGTTGCCCTTGTTTTGCTTGCGTCGCTCTGCTTGCTCTTTTGCACGAGCTTCACGCTCTGCCTTGAAGTTTCGGCTTTGTGGTCTAGCAGCTACTACTTTTTCTTCCTTAGGAGCTACTGGTGTTTCAGATTTCTTTTCCACCTTCGCTTCACTTGCTTTTGGTGCTGCAGGTTTTGCTTCTGCCTTAGGAGCAGGTGCAGGTTTAAAGCTAGCTGCGATTTGCTCAGCAGCAGCAGCTTCCACGCTTGATGAGTGGCTTTTCACATCCAAGCCCAACTCTTTTGCACGCGCTACAACTTCTTTACTTTCTTTTCCAAGTTCTTTTGCGATTTCGTACAATCTTTTCTTAGACAAATCATGTCCTCCTCTTCTATTCCATAAGAGACCTCATTTTCTTTGTAAATCCAGCATCTGTCACAGCCAAAACCTTTCGCGATTTTCCGACTGCTATGCTTAATTCCAGTGTTGAAAACACGGTTATAACTTCTACTTGATAATAGTCACTTTTATCTTGAATCTTCTTGGTCAGATTGGGACCAGCATCATGGGCTAGAAAGACTAACTTGGCTTTCTGGTCTTGGATGGCCTTGACCACCAATTCCTCACCTGATATGATCCGGCCTGCTCGTTGAGCAAGTCCCAAGAGATTACTTATCTTTTGCTTATTCAAGTCCTAACTCTCTTCTTTTCACTTTGTGATCAACATAGGCGATCAACTCGTCATAAAAGCTTTCTTCCACTTCCATGTTAAAGCTGCGGTTAAAGACTTTCTTCTTTTTTGCCTCTAGGGCTTCTGCATTGTCTAGCTTGATATAAGCGCCACGGCCATTGGCCTTGCCTGTCGAATCGATAAAGACCTGTCCTTCTTTGTTCTTGACAATGCGGAGCAAATCACGCTTATCAATCACTTCATTGGATACAACAGACTTGCGCAAAGGGATTTTTCTTGTTTTCATCTTTCCCTCCTCTAGCAGCTTTTATTCTTCGATCAATTCATCCGCAGCTGCGTAATCAACTTGACCTGCTTCTTCCATAGCTTCAAATTCGCTGGCAGACTTGATATCGATACGGTAACCCGTCAAGTGAGCCGCCAAGCGAACGTTTTGTCCACGACGACCGATAGCAAGAGAAAGCTTGTTATCAGGTACAACGACCAAGGCACGTTTGCTGTCATTTTCATCAAAGATAACTTGGTCAACCTCTGCCGGTGCGATGGCATTGTAGATAAACTCAGCTGGATCTGCTACCCACTCGATAACGTCGATGTTTTCTTCAACAGGAATCATGCGGTCACTCTTGGCATCGTAACGAGCTGGGTGGAATTTGCTGGTGATTTTCTTGATATTGGCACCACCACGTCCAACGATTGTCCCAATAGCGTCCACGTTTGGATTGTGGCTACGAACAGCAACCTTAGTACGGTCACCAGCTTCGCGGGCTACGCTCATGATTTCAACAGTTCCATCATACACTTCTGGAATTTCTTGCTCCATCAAGCGTTTGATCATTTCTGGATGGCTACGGCTAACAAAGACGTTGACACCACGAGGGTTGTCTTCAACCTTGTAAACGTAGACTTCGATATGATCATGGGAAGCAAAGACTTCTCCAGGAATTTGGTCTTGTTTGGACAATTGGGCTTCGATGCTGCCAAGGTTGACGTAAATAAAGCGGTTGTCAAATCTTTCTACTGTACCAGACATGATTTCTTGTTCATGTTCTTTATAAGTATTGTAAGTGATAGCACGTGTTTGCTTGCGCATTTTTTCCATGATGGTTTGTTTAGCAGATTGGGCTGCTACACGACCAAACTCAGCTGGCGCTTCTTCAAACTTGATTTTGTCACCAAGCTCATAGGCTGAATTAATGGCAAGGGCATCTTTCAAGCTAATTTCCAAACGGCTATCAAATACTTCATCAACAACTTCACGGACAGTATAAACTGTAAAGTCACCTGTTTTTTCGTTGAAGTCAATAGCTACGCTGTCAGATTGACCATAGCGTCTGCGATAAGCGGAACGAAGCGACTCTACTACTGCGTCGATGATATCTTCTTTTTTGATTCCCTTGTCTTCTTCCAAAATGCGGAAGGCCTCTAGCATTTCTTTACTCATGTTCTTTTTACTTTTGAATCCTCAAAAGCTATCCTTTCTTTTCTATAGTTTTACTGCTAAACGTGCTTTTGATACTAAACTGTATGGAATTTGGACGGTTTTCTTACGTGTCTTGTCCATATACTCCATGGTCAACTCGTCCTCTTCAAAGGATACCAAAGTTCCTTCAAAGACTTTTTGTTTATCGATGGCCTGGTAGAGCCCAACATGGATGTATTTCCCAACAGCTCCAGCGACAGCATCCTTGGTTTTCAAAGGACGTTCCAAGCCTGGACTGGTGATTTCTAGGAAATATTGTTCTGGGAAGGGATCGGGCTTGATGGTGTCTAGGACAGGACTGATGATTTCTGTCAAATCTGCCGTGTCGTTCAAGGTAATTCCTTCAGGTTTATCTACAAAAATACTGAGAATCATGTCACTGCCAATCTTTCCATACTCGATATCCACGAGCTCGAAAGGCGCTTGGATGACAGGTTCTACAACTTCTCTGACTAATTCTACGATTGTTGCGATTGCGTCCACCTCCTCATAAGCAAGAGGCGAAGATATTTCCCCGCCTCTCTTTCTCATATTCTTACTATCAGTATAGCACGTTTGTCAATTTATGTAAAGCATTAGCACTCAAACAGCTGGTTTTCAAGCTATTTCTTAAAATTCTGCTTCAACTCGATAGATCACTTGACCTTTGCTGGAGAATTTTTGCTCATATTCTGTCATGACATTGCCTTCAAAATCACTGGCATGCAAGTCTAGCCAAACACCATTGAGTTTCATCCCATACTGAGAAAAGCTCACTAGACTATACTCAAATAAGCCACGGTTATCTGTCTTGAAATGGATTTCCCCATTCTCAGGCAAGATGCGCTTGAAGGTATCCAAGAAACTCTTGTAAGTCAAACGACGTTTTTCATGGCGTTTTTTAGGCCAAGGATCAGAAAAGTTTAGGTAGAGACGATCAATCTCACCGTCTTCAAAGTAGTCTGTCAAATCTGAACCATCTACCCACAGCAATTTGATGTTGGGCACTCCAACTTCTAATACCTTATCCAAGGCATAACTCAATACCGACTTTTGGATATCAATCCCGATGTAGTTGATGTCAGGATTTTGCTTGGCCATTCCTGATACGAAGGCCCCTTTCCCACTTCCAACTTCAACATGAATAGGATGATCATTTCCAAACAAGTCTCGCCATTTCCCTTTAGCTTCCAAGGGATTGAGGACCACATACTGAGGATTGGCCTCTAGTAATTCTGTCGCCCCTTTACGATTTCTAACTCTCATCTCTTCTTTCCATACTTGTCACGGAAGACGCGCAAGGCATAAATCTCCCGGTTTACATTGTCTAAATCTTGATTTTCACAGTATTTGGCAATCTGGTTCAAATAAGAATACTGACCATACCAATACAATTTATCTAACACTGTCTGATTGTACTTATAGCCGTAGTCTCTCAACCATTGGCGCCACTGATGATCCGGAATGTAGTGGCATAGCAAATGCGCCACATCAAACATACGATCCGTCAGACGAACCGAATCCCAATCCACTAGATAAACGAGTCCACTCTCTGTTTCAATCCAATTACTATGACGAAGATCCCCGTGCACAATCGTTGCATGGTCTTCCCTAAAACCTGGAACCGTCTTACCTAGCTCAGCAATCACACTGTTCAAATAGTGGTTCTGCTTCAAGATTTCTGGAACTCCTTGCTGCCAAGAACGTAGCAAATCAACTGGTGTTTCCATGGTATATCCCAAACGGCTCAACTGCTTCATCAAAGGACGCGAGCGGTGAAGGCGGTTCAAGATATTGATAATCTGCTTGCGATTCATATCGTAGGGGGTCAAGATTTTACCCGTCAGCCATTCCTGAGCACACATATCACGGCCATCTGGCAAACGACGAGTCCATAGTAATTGAGGAGCGATTTGTTCTCTGGCTAGGCCAGGTAGGATTGGAGAGGTGTTCATTTTTACAAAGACGCGCTTCCCATCAGGGTAGCTTCCCATATAAGCTTTGCCACTCTTCCCAGGGATAGGGGTCAGCGTTAGCTCATTATCACCCAAGTCCATTTCTTTCCTCCGTATAAAGTTTCCTTACTATTCTACTAGTTTTTGGTCTATTCGTCAACCAATCTTTTTAGTTGGTAAGGCAAATAAAATAATTGTAGGAAGAGACTAGTCCCTACAAGAGCCAACAAGGCTATTTTTTCTTGAAAAACCACTGCTCCGACTAGCAATTCCAGCAAAAGAACTGCACTTCCCACACCAAGCACAATCTGTTTCAATCCCTTCTCTTTCTCCCCTTTTTCTAGTGGAAAGAGCTGAGTCAAGTACTGGTAGTCAAAGGCATGATAGAGGGCCAGTAACTGAAAGAGCAGGAGATAGTTAAATAAAACTACTACTGCTGTCGCGATCCAGGATTGCTCGATGAAGATCACAGCTAACAAGGATAGGAGTAAGAGGCGGAGACTGAGGGCAAAGAGATCTCCATTTCGCAGATAAGAACGAAGATAGAGGTTTTGCCAAATCTTGCTCGGCACTTTCTGAACTGCTTTAAGGATAAAATCCAGATAAGCGCGACGTTTGACACTATTTGAAACCCCCTTGACCTGAGTAAAGAGAGCAAAGAAACGAAGCAAGACCTGCTTGCGCTTGCTTTCTTGGACAATGACATAGTCCCAGTCGAGGTCAGTCTCAGTATAAAATTTGCTGGCTTTGTGTCGAAAGAGGAGGTACTTCGCTGCTCCCAGTAAAAGCACATAGACGAGAAAGGCTAGCAAGCCATAGCCCATGGCTAAAAATAAGGGGGCAAACAGGAGTAAAAAGAGGGTTTGAACAATTGTCCAGAAAACCAGTGAACGCACCGTCTGCCCTTTGAGGTATGACTTGACCTCCTCTTCACTGACTAAGAGAAAGAGCTTGTCAGGTCCTTCCATGTAGGTCGCGATTCCTCCCCAAGCCAAAAGCAAGGCAGATACAATCCCCAAAAACAAGAGGATGGGCCAATGATTTTCAGGAAAATCTTGCAAGAGTTTACTGTACTGGTAGGCTAGAAAACCGATGAGAACAAGCAGGAATAAGACAAAGTGGTCATTGAGAACATAGCGCAGATAACCGACGCACTCCTTACGAAAAGCCTGCTTTCTCCTTAAAAACAAGTCTTTCATAGGTCCCCCTCTTTGGTTAGAGCCAAGTAAATGTCATTCAAACTCGCTTCAGGCATGCTAAAGGTCTCGCGCAGTTGCTGGAGGTTGCCCTGAGCCCACACCTCCCCCTTGTGGAGAATAACAAAGGCATCACACATCTTTTCTGCAGAGTCCAGCACATGGGTACTCATGAGGATGGACTTGCCTTTTTGCTTTTCTACTTCTAGAAGCTGAATCAAGTCAGAAATGGCCAGCGGATCGAGCCCAAGGAAAGGCTCATCAACGATGAAAAGGCTCGGATCTACGACAAAAGCACAGATAATCATGACCTTCTGCTTCATCCCTTTGGAGAAATGCACTGGGAACCAGTCTAATTTTTGATCCAAACGAAACATTTTTAACAAAGGTTCCACACGATCAAAAGCTATATTCTGCTCAACACCATAGGCCATGGCAACCGTCTCGATATGCTCTCTGAGGGTCAATTCCTCATACAAGCTAGGCGTTTCTGGGATGTAGCCAATCTGCTTGCGGTAGCTAGTCGCATCTTCTCGCAGGGTCAAACCATTAATTTTGATTTCCCCACTATAAGGCGTCAACAGACCAATAATTTCATTGATTGTCGTTGATTTCCCAGCACCGTTGAGACCAATCAAACCGATCAACTGCCCACTTTCAACGGTAAAGGACACATCTTTCAAGACAGGGACGTGAACATAGCCTCCTGTCAGGTTTTTAATTTCTAACATATTTTCTCCGAATCTGGTATAATGTAGCTATATTATATCAAAATTCAATACAGTAGAGGTGGATTTTATGTCAGATTGCATTTTTTGTAAGATTATCGCAGGGGAGATTCCTGCTTCAAAAGTACACGAAGATGAGCAGGTTCTTGCCTTTCTTGATATCTCTCAAGTAACGCCTGGACACACCCTCATTGTACCAAAAGAGCACTATCGCAATCTTTTGGAGATGGATGCCGCAAGTGCCAGCCAACTCTTTGCCCAAGTGCCACTGGTAGCTCAAAAAGTTATGAAAGCTACCAAAGCTGCTGGTATGAATATCATCGCCAACTGTGAGGAAGTTGCTGGTCAAACAGTCTTTCATACTCACGTGCATCTCGTACCTCGTTACGGTGCAGAAGATGACCTCAAGATTGACTTTATCGCCCACAAACCTGACTTTGACAAACTTGCCCAAGTCGCTGAAACCATTAAAAACGCTTAAGGAGATGCCATGAAACTATCAAATCTACTGCTATTTGCAGGAGCTGCAGCTGGAAGTTATTTTGTCGTGAAAAATCGCCAAGCCATCACAGAGGAATTTATGGATACTAGCGACCGTGTCGAAGCTATGAAGGAGGATTTGGATGTCATCCAAAACAGCCTACAAATCATCGACCAACAAAAAGCCCTCATCAAAGAATACCAAAAAGACTTAACCTATAAATTCAAAGTCTTGGAAAAAGATTTCCAAACCAGAATGGCGGTCCTCCAAGAAGAAAAACAAGGATAAGAGAGCCTCCAAATTTCCTTAAATCCATTTTGGGTTACTAGATTCGAACAGAAAAGGGAGGGAATGAAAGTGAAACAGTTTTTAAAAGTTCTAGCGAAGGTCATCGCGTTCCCTTGTGGTTGCCTCTGCCTGCTTGCAGCCTTGGCATTTCTACTACTGATGAATCTTTTCAAGGCTTCACCGAGTGACACCCGAAATGGGAATGAAACCTTAAAACAAATCTTTATCTCCCTTGACCTCCCTCCTGAGAAAGTCGAATCAGATGGACACTATCAATACGAGGGAGGGGGCTTAAATTTTTATGTTACTTTCTCAGATGAGGTTGTCAATAGCCATCCCGTTCTAAAGGAAAGTCCAAACCTCACCAAAAACCGACTTAAAGTCTATGTCCTCCAGACAGGAGACATCTCCTACTATAAAGTAGGAGACAACTTATTCAATCGTGGTTTAATACAATTTTTAGGGGAGGAGGGCGAGAAGTATTTCCAAGAAAAAGGAAAGAAATCAAACTCTACCTACACAACTCTAGCTTGGAAGGATCAGAAAAGTCTCAAAAAGGGAATCGTATTCTATGAAAAAGCCTTGACCTTGGTAGATATTCAGGATAATTCGGCGATCAAACACATTGATACCATCACCGTTAAGCATGGCAAAGAAGCGGAAATCAAGCAACTCATCCAGGAGATGGATGAGGCTGGCTTGCTCACTCAAAAGCATAGATAGTAGACTAACTGGAAAATGATTTTTCGATACTAAATTTCCCAAAATTATACAAAAAGAGCCAATCGGCTCTTTTTACTTTATTCTCCTTCAAAGGCATCTTTAATATGGTCAAAGAAGCCTTTTTTCTTTGGATTGACTTTCAAGTCACCTGCAGCTGCGAATTCTTTAAGCGCTGCTTTTTGGCGATCGTTCAAGCCTGTCGGAGTTACGACATTAACGGTTACGTATTGGTCACCAACAGCACCACCACGAAGGCTCGGTGCTCCCTTGCCACGTAGGCGGAATTTCTTGCCAGTCTGAGTTCCTTCTGGGATAACCAATTCGACAGCGCCATGCACAGTTGGAATTTCCACAGTATCTCCTAGAGTTGCTTGGACAATATTGAGATTCAACTTGTAGAAAATAGTTGTTCCTTCACGTTCAAATTTATCACTGGCTTCAACAGAAACCACCACGTACAAGTCCCCGTAAGGTCCACCGTTAAAGCCTGCTTCACCTTGACCAGCGAGGCGGATTTGTTGGCCTGTTTCCACACCAGCAGGGATTTTTACATGTACGCTATGAGCTTGTTTTTCATGACCTGTTCCATGACAAGTTGTACATGGATCTTTAATTTCTTTTCCGCGACCATGACAGACATCACAGGTTACTTGACGGCGCATCATACCAAGAGGAGTCTGCGTATCAACGTTAATGACACCAGCGCCATGACAGCGTCCACAAGTGACTGGACTTGTTCCTGGCTTAGCACCAGATCCGTTACATGTACGACAGCTGGCTTCACGATTATATTTAACTTCTTTTTCTGTTCCAAAAATAGCTTCTTCAAAGGTCAAGTTCACACGGTACTGGAGGTCATCCCCTTGACGAGGAGCGTTTGGATTGCGTGAAGCTCCTCCTCCCCCGAAAAAACTTGAGAAGATATCTTCAAAACCACCGAAGCCACCTGCTCCGTCAAAGCCACCGAAACCGCCAGCACCACCAAAGCCACCGTTGGCACCCGCAGCACCATATTGGTCGTAGGCTGCACGTTTTTGGTCGTCACTCAAAGTCTCATAGGCTTCTTGAACTTCCTTGTATTTTTCCTCAGCGCCAGGCTCCTTGTTGATATCTGGGTGATATTTTTTCGAAAGCTTACGATAAGCCTTTTTGATCTCGTCTGCCGAAGCGTTTTTTGACACCCCCAGACGGTCGTAAAATTCAGTATTGTTCATACAAGATACTAAGAGCGAACAGAAAGCGACTGAAATTTAGGAAACCGACAAGAAATCCTGATTTCTTAGGAGGTTTATCTAATTTCCAAGCTTTCCGCTCGAGTTCAATTACGAACACCCTTATTCCTTTCTGTTAATATTGCGGAACGAAACCTCAATCTAGTTCGGGTTCAATTCCTTTCTTTCATATTGATGATAAAAACTCAAATAAATTGGGTTTAGCCCCTTTTTACCGAAAAACAGAGGCTGGGTTGCAACCTCTGGATTTCTTCCTATCATTACGACGTTCAAAAACAAAGTCGATTATACTTTGTTTTTGAACTAGTAAGGCGTTTAGGCAAGTCACCATAGCGATTGCCGTAGAATGACAATCACTTTAGTGATTCCTCATTCTTAACGCCCTCGCTCTCCGATTTTCAAGCTCGGTATAAAATAGTCCACTGGACTATTTTATTTCTCCGTAAACTCTCCGTCTACGACGTCATCGCCTGCGTTTCCTGTTGCTTGTGCGCCTTCTGCTCCTGCTTGAGCTTGTTGAGCTGCAGCGGCTTGTTCGTAGAGTTTAACAGCAAGCCCTTGAGCTTTTTCGTTCAATGCTTCAAGTTTTGCTTTCATTTCGTCCAAGTTGTTGTCTTCTTGCGCTTTCTTAAGGTCATCAAGGGCAGCTTGGGCAGCATCACGTTCTGCATCGAAGCCTTTTCCTTCAGTTTCCTTGATTGTCTTTTCAGTCGCAAAGATTGCTTGGTCTACTTCGTTACGAAGGTCTACTTCTTCTTTACGTTTCTTATCTGCTTCAGCGTTAGCTTCTGCATCTTTCATCATGCGGTCGATTTCTTCATCTGTCAAACCTGAGTTAGATTGGATCACAATTGTTTGTTCTTTTTGAGTTCCAAGGTCTTTGGCCTTAACAGATACGATACCGTTCTTGTCGATATCAAATGTTACTTCGATTTGTGGAATACCACGAGGTGCAGCTGGGATATCTGTCAATTGGAAGCGTCCAAGAGTCTTGTTATCTGCTGCCATTGGGCGTTCACCTTGAAGAACATGGATATCAACGGCTGGTTGGTTGTCCGCTGCTGTAGAGAAGACTTGTGATTTAGAAGTTGGAATCGTTGTGTTGCGGTCGATCAGCTTAGTGAAGACGCCACCCATTGTTTCGATACCAAGTGACAATGGTGTTACGTCAAGAAGGACAACGTCTTTGACATCACCAGTAATAACACCACCTTGGATAGCAGCACCCATGGCAACTACTTCATCAGGGTTCACTGATTTGTTTGGTTCTTTACCAGTTTCAGCCTTAACAGCTTCCACAACTGCCGGAATACGAGTTGAACCACCAACAAGGATCACTTCGTCGATTTCTGACAAGCTCAAACCTGCATCTGAAAGAGCTTGACGAACTGGAACTTTTGTACGTTCTACAAGGTCACGAGTCAAATCGTCAAATTTCGCACGAGTCAAGGTCATTTCCAAGTGAAGAGGTCCAGCCTCACCTGCAGTGATGAATGGCAAGCTGATTTGTGTTGAAGTTACACCAGAAAGGTCTTTCTTAGCTTTTTCAGCTGCATCTTTCAAACGTTGCATCGCCATCTTGTCAGCAGACAAGTCAATACCGTTTTCTTTCTTGAATTCTGCTACCAAGTGATCGATGATTTTTTGGTCAAAGTCGTCACCACCGAGTTTGTTGTCCCCTGCAGTTGACAATACATCGAAGACACCGTCACCCAATTCAAGGATAGATACGTCGAATGTACCACCACCAAGGTCGAATACCAAGATTTTTTCTTCTTTGTCAGTCTTGTCCAAACCGTAAGCAAGAGCTGCTGCAGTTGGTTCGTTGACGATACGTTCTACTTCAAGACCAGCGATTTTACCAGCGTCTTTAGTTGCTTGACGTTGAGCGTCGTTGAAGTAAGCTGGGACTGTGATAACTGCTTTGGTTACTTTTTCACCAAGGTATTCTTCAGCGTAACCTTTCAAATATTGAAGAATCATAGCTGAGATTTCTTGTGGAGTGTATTCTTTTCCATTTGCAGAAACTTTTTCAGAAGTTCCCATCTTAGATTTGATAGAGATTACTGTATCTGGGTTTGTAACTGCTTGACGTTTTGCAGCATCACCAACGATGATTTCGCCGTTTTTGAATGAAACTACAGATGGAGTTGTGCGGTTTCCTTCTGGGTTTGCGATGATTTTGCTTTCAGTTCCTTCAAGAACTGCAACTGCTGAGTTTGTTGTACCTAAGTCAATACCGATAATTTTAGACATGTGTTTTTCTCCTTAAATTTTAATTCGAATTTTGATTTTCTTGATATTCCCCTTAAGTGGTGGGGACGTGAGCAACTCCCTTCGGGATTTCATCACTTATTTTTGAGCCTATTGTCTCAAAAATCCCCTGTTTCAGTAGCAAAAACTACTGAAACTTTTACCACGGCGGGCAATATCTTCCTTGCAAGCCTCCGGCTTGCTTTTTATCTTTCTTCATAGTTTATTGTCGTTTCGGACAAGTTCTTAAGTTCTCTAGCCTAGTTATATACTACTACCATAGCTGGGCGTAGGATACGTTCATGGAGTTTGTAGCCTTTTTGGAAGACTTGTGCGATGGTGTCTGCTGGGTGTTCATCGTCTGCTGGGAGAGTTTGGATGGCCATGTGATAGTTATGGTCAAATTCACCGTCAGCTGCAATTTCTTCGATTCCTTCTTCTTTCAAAGCGTAAATCAAGCTCTCTTGCACCATCTCCAATCCTTTTTTGACATCGTCTGTCAAACCTTCAACGGCTAGTGCACGTTCTAAGTTGTCGAGCGATGGTAAGATTGCTTTTGCCAGGTCTTGGCTACGATAGCGTTGCAAGTTTTGACGTTCTTCATTGGCACGGCGTTGAATATTTTGCATTTCTGCATGAGCGCGAAGGTATTTGTTTTCGAACTCATCTGCACGTTCATTTGCCAAGTCCAACTCAGACTTCTCAGGAGTTGTTTCTTCAGTTGTTTCCACAACTTCCTCTTCTTTCATTTCTTCGTTTTTTTTATCTTGGGCCATTTTCGCCTCCTTTAATGATTTCAAAATTAATTTACTTCATAATGATTACTGCTGAGGTAGCGATAAAAATCTGTCAACTTCATGGTCAAAACACGATTGACCACATTGACTTGATTGACCAATTGCTGGTAATCCAGATTGACCGGACCGATAATCGCTAGAATTCCAAAACCACGATAAGGGATGAGGAATTTACTGCTAATCACTGCTAGGTCTGCCAGACAAGACTCTTGACTGTCCGCAACACGGACATTTTGCATCTGATCTTCATGCAGACCCTCACGAATCTCCAGAGCCACCTTTTGCGGTTGGTCAAAGAACTGATAGGCCGCTAGATTGGCAAAATTCAAGAGATTAACCTTGCCAGATACTACAATGTTTTCGTTGAACATTTCCCTAAAGATATGTTCAAAGAGATCCATGACATTGTCCGTAGTTGTGAAGTAACGCTGGATAATCTGCGGAATCTCCGTCCGAATCTTGTAGTGAATATCCAGAACGGTGTGACCGAGGAAACGTTCCTGAATGATGCTCTTCAGTTTCAACAAATCTTCCTGCAAGAAGTTCCTTGGAATCAGAAATTGACTGGTAACCGTTCGGGACTCGTCTAGGGTAAATACTGCCAAGGCTGTATGTTGCCCCAAAACAACGATATCAAAGGCTGTCAACCGCTGTCTACTCGGCTCAACATCCAGTGCTACTACCGTACAGCCACTCAAGTCTGTTAGTAGATTGGCGGCCTCTTGCAGAATATCCTCCAGTTTGAAGAACTCCTGATCAAAGGCTTTGACAATCTCGTATACCTCATTTTCAGCCAGTCTGTCAAAAGCCAGCGAGTGTTTCACATAGTACTGAAAACCAGCAACACTTGGCATCCGACCGCTTGAGGTATGAGCCTTCTCAAGCAAACCCTGCTTCTCTAGAGCTGCCATGTCATTACGAATGGTAGCACTACTAGAATTGATAGACTCTTGTAGCGCCTTGGATCCGACAGGTTCGTGCGTTTTGGTAAAGATGTCAATAATCAGATTTAAAATATCCTGCTGACGCTCAGTAACCATCTCATCACTCCTCTCTGTCTGATTGATTAGCACTCTATGCATCCAAGTGCTAACTCATGATTCTATTATACACCCTTAGAAGAGAATGTCAAGACAAAAACTCAAAAAATTAGCACTCTTTTGCCAAGAGTGCTAAAAATCAGTCTGAAGACCTATAATCTTACTTCTCATCTACTTGGTATTTCCTTTTAAGTCTGAAAAAACCATAGATTAGATAAGAAATCAAGCAAGCGTATAAAACGAAAAAGAGAGAACGATTTCTCGTTCTCTCTTCTTAGATTCAGGAATTAAGAAGTCATTTTGTTATTTCCTAAGAGTGGCTTAGTCTTTCTTACGAAGAACAAAAGCTGCTAGACTTGCAAAGGCAAGACCGATGATTGAAAGAAGACCAGATACTGCTGAACCCGTGTTTGGTAACAAGCCCTTAGTTTGACTACTTCCTTCTTCTGGTTGGCTATTATTTCCAGAATTTTTATTTGGTGCCGGAGTAAATTCCCAAGTACCGACGAAGTGGGCATCCGCTCCATTGATGGTTTCTGATGCCTTGTCATAAGACTTAAAGCTCCATGTACCCTCTGCCGTCTTCACTTCTGTTTGGCTTGGTTGTGTTGGCGTTACTTGAGTACCATTAGACAAGTTCTTTTCTGTTGCTGGAAGCAGGTCTTTCACTTCTTGTGGAAGTTCTTTGCCTGGGGTTCCACTCACAAACTCATGAGTTGCCTTATGAGTCACTGTTGGCGCTGGAGTGAATTCCCAAGTACCGATAAAGTGGGCATCTGCTCCATTAATAGTTTCAGATGTCTTGTCATAGGACTTGAAGCTCCATGTGCCTTCTGCTGTCTTCACTTCCGTTTTACTTGGCTGAGTTGGAGTCGCTTGACTACCGTCTTTCAAGTCTGTTTGGTCTGCTGGAAGCAAGGCTTTCACTTCTTGTGGAAGGTCTTTTCCTGGAGTTCCGCTGACAAATTCATGTGTTGCCTTGTAAGTTGGTGCTGGGGTAAATTCCCAAGTACCGACGAAGTGGGCATCCGCTCCATTGATGGTTTCTGATGCCTTATCGTAGGACTTGAAGCTCCAAGTACCTTCTGCTGTCTTCACTTCCGTTTTACTTGGCTGAGTTGGAGTCGCTTGACTACCATCTTTCAAGTCGGTTTGGTCTGCTGGAAGCAAGGCTTTCACTCCTTGTGGAAGGTCTTTCCCTGGGATTCCGCTGACAAATTCATGTGTTGCCTTGTAAGTTGGTGCTGGGGTAAATTCCCAAGTACCGACGAAGTGGGCATCCGCTCCATTGATGGTTTCTGATGCCTTGTCGTAGGACTTGAAGCTCCAAGTACCTTCTGCTGTCTTCACTTCTGTTTTACTTGGTTGAGTTGGAGTCGCTTGACTACCATCTTTCAAGTCTGTTTGATCTGCTGGAAGCAAGGCTTTCACTTCTTGTGGAAGGTCTTTTCCTGGAGTTCCGCTGACAAATTCATGTGTTGCCTTGTAAGTTGGAGCTGGGGTGAATTCCCAGGTGCCTACGAAGTGGGCATCTGCTCCATTGATGGTTTCTGATGCCTTGTCGTAGGACTTGAAGCTCCAAGTACCTTCTGCTGTCTTCACTTCCGTTTTACTTGGTTGAGTTGGAGTCGCTTGACTACCGTCTTTCAAGTCTGTTTGGTCTGCTGGAAGCAGAGTTTTCACTTCTTGTGGAAGCTCTTTGCCTGGAGTTCCGCTTACAAATTCATGTGTTGCCTTGTAAGTTGGAGCTGGGGTGAATTCCCATGCACCGATGAAATGGGCATCCGCTCCATTGATGGTTTCTGATGCCTTGTCATAAGACTTAAAGCTCCATGTGCCTTCTGCTGTCTTCACTTCTGTTTTACTTGGTTGAGTTGGTGTTGCTTGACTTCCATCTTTCAAGTTTGTTTGGTCTGCCGGAAGCAAGGCTTTCACTTCTTGTGGAAGGTCTTTTCCTGGAGTTCCGCTGACAAATTCATGTGTTGCCTTGTAAGTTGGAGCTGGAGTAAATTCCCAAGTACCAACGAAGTGGGCATCCGCTCCATTGATGGTTTCTGATGCCTTGTCGTAGGACTTGAAGCTCCAAGTACCTTCTGCTGTCTTCACTTCTGTTTTACTTGGTTGAGTTGGAGTCGCTTGACTACCATCTTTCAAGTCTGTTTGATCTGCTGGAAGCAAGGCTTTCACTTCTTGTGGAAGGTCTTTTCCTGGAGTTCCGCTGACAAATTCATGTGTTGCCTTGTAAGTTGGTGCTGGGGTAAATTCCCAAGTACCGACGAAGTGGGCATCCGCTCCATTGATGGTTTCTGATGCCTTGTCGTAGGACTTGAAGCTCCAAGTACCTTCTGCTGTCTTCACTTCCGTTTTACTTGGCTGAGTTGGAGTCGCTTGACTACCGTCTTTCAAGTCTGTTTGGTCTGCTGGAAGCAAGGCTTTCACTTCTTGTGGAAGGTCTTTCCCTGGAGTTCCGCTGACAAATTCATGTGTTGCCTTGTAAGTTGGTGCTGGGGTAAATTCCCAAGTACCGACGAAGTGGGCATCCGCTCCATTGATGGTTTCTGATGCCTTGTCGTAGGACTTGAAGCTCCAAGTACCTTCTGCTGTCTTCACTTCCGTTTTACTTGGCTGAGTTGGAGTCGCTTGACTACCGTCTTTCAAGTCTGTTTGGTCTGCTGGAAGCAAGGCTTTCACTTCTTGTGGAAGGTCTTTCCCTGGAGTTCCGCTGACAAATTCATGTGTTGCCTTGTAAGTTGGTGCTGGGGTAAATTCCCAAGTACCGACGAAGTGGGCATCCGCTCCATTGATGGTTTCTGATGCCTTGTCATAAGACTTAAAGCTCCATGTACCCTCTGCCGTCTTCACTTCTGTTTGGCTTGGTTGTGTTGGCGTTACTTGAGTACCATTAGACAAGTTCTTTTCTGTTGCTGGAAGCAGGTCTTTCACTTCTTGTGGAAGTTCTTTGCCTGGGGTTCCACTCACAAACTCATGATGTTTTTCATAAAGGAGGGCCGTGCTTACCTGATTAGAAGGAGCTGATAAATTATCAACATGCAATGTTACAGTATTGTCAATCTTTCCAGAACCTTTTTCTTCTACTTTTTTGTTTGTAGTAGTATTATAAGTTACAATAATTTCAGCAGAAGAATTTGCTTTTATGTATTCAGGTGTCATTTTAACAGTAACAGTTTGACCATTCTTTTCAATAGTATAATCACGCCCTTCCTGTAAAGTCACTCCACCTGATTCCACTTTAAGTCCTTGATAATTAAGGCGCTCATCAAATTTCTGAACCATTTCGATAGATGAAGGCGTTGCTAAAATGTCCTTACCTGGAACCGGAACTTTAAACGTAGCTTTATAGGTTACATCTTGTCCTTCCTTAGCTGGAATCTCTGTAGGATCCACTGCTAGAACAGGGCTCGGATCAATTTTTTCAATATAAAGACCAAAGACGGCCGAAGCAACCTCTGTTGATGAGTAACCAAAATTCATACTATTACTATTTGATCGAAGGGCAAAACCAGAGATATTGTTCTCAGAATAGCTACCGCTTGTAATCTGAGTTGCTACCCAAGCAGTTCGATCTCCTTGATCTTCCTGTCTTAAGACATTGGCATTATTCATCAAACGAAGATTAACATCATTTTGATAATCCTTAACATAGAAGGTTTCCTTCAAGTTGTTGGCATCCATTGCATCGATGTCTGTTGGCTTCATAACCAACTTCAAATCTGTCTCGGAACCATCTGCATAACGCAACTCTGCTGTTACATCCGCATCAAGCCAAAAAGCCTTATTCATAATGTAGTCATGAGCTGCATCTACATAGGGAACATTCCCAATTTCAAAAGCATTATTTTCCCACAATTCTGAAATAGAGAAAAATTCAACAGTAGATTTTTGAGCACTATTCATCTCAGATTCTGCCTGAGCAGTGTTTAGATAGTGAAGAGTTACCTTATTGAATTTTAAGTAAGCATCTACTTGCTTACCATTAACTGTCCCAATATTTGTGAATTTTAGAGAAAGAGGATTTTCAAAAACTTGATCCTGTTTTTTACTTTTATCTACTTTAAGAGTAAAGTTCTCCATCTCGCCTGGATAGGCACCACCCCAGAGATATTCATAGTGGGGATTCGATAAATGAAACTGATCAACAGCCTGTGATTTAGATAAAACACTAAAATTGTTGATGTTCAAATTAAACTTACGAATATCCAAGGTTGAGATATCCGTTCCGTTTTTTATTTCTTCTAAAGCCGCATAAGATTGAAGCGGAATAAGAAAAATAGAAAAAAGTAAAACGACTAGTCCGAGAAAAGCCTGTTTTTTTCTACTGAAAATAGTAGAAAAAGGCATTCTCATGCGATATTTCCATTTCATAATGTACCTCCAAAACTAAAAATGATTGTTTAATCATTTCAAAAGAAATATTCATCTCATTTTAACACAAAAAAAGGGCAATTAAAAGTAGATTATAGATAAAAATTTATTATTTTGTATTTCCAGATTGTCAATTTTTGGTGAGAATAATTAAAATATAAAAATTTTAGAAAAGGCGTTTACACCATGTGAATAACTGTTTTATAGTTAATCCTATTATCACTCTATGAGTTTCATAACGTACTCAAGCCACACATAAACATTAATATATTTAATTTTTTATAAAGAAAGAACCCAAGAATAAATTCTGGGTTCTTTTTAGTATTTCTCGTACAAAAGATACTTTTGTATATTAGAGAGCCTTAGTCCTTCTTACGAACGACAAAGCCTACTAGACCGGCGATAAATAAACCAATCATTGAAAGAAGACTGGTAGAAGCTGTACCTGTGCTTGGTAGAACTTTCTGTTCTTGGCTTGCAGTTTCTTCTTTCTTAGTGCTTTCAGCTTGGTTCCCTGTTGTCGCAGTATCATTCTTATTACCGTTGGTTGTTGTAGAAGCTACTTTCTTAGTTCCAACTTCGACAACTTCGTCTACTGCTGGAGTAGTGATTGTGTTTGATTTCTCAACACGACCTGTTTCAACGCCATCTGTGTAAGTCACTGTATAAACAATGGTGCGAACACCCTTCTTACCAGCAGCTTTCACTTGACGACTTCCTTCTGGAAGGTCTGCGTTCTGCACTTCTTTGACTTGGAAAGCAACTTCTTCTGTCTTCGTTTCTTCCTTAGTCGTTACAACTGGGGCTACTACTTTCTTAGTTCCAACTTCGACAACTTCGTCTACTGCTGGAGTAGTGATTGTGTTTGATTTCTCAACACGACCTGTTTCAACGCCATCTGTGTAAGTCACTGTATAAACAATGGTGCGAACACCCTTCTTACCAGCAGCTTTCACTTGACGACTGCCCTCTGGAAGATTTGGATTTGTTACTTCCTTAGTTTGGAAAGCAACTTCTTCTGTCTTGGTCTCTTCCTTAGTCGTTACAACAGCTGCTTTCTTAGTTCCAATTTCGACAACTTCGTCTACTGCTGGAGTGGTGATTGTGTTTGATTTCTCAACTCGACCTGTTTCAACACCGTCTGTGTAAGTCACTGTTTCAACAATGGTACGAACACCTTTTTGCCCAGCTGTTTTCACTCGGCGAACACCTTCAGCTAAGAGTGCATTTTCAACCTCACGAGTCTGGAAGGCAACTTCTTCCGTTTTGGTTACTTCCTTAGTCGTTACAACAGCTTTCCCACCGGTATAGGTAATCTTGTTTTTTGCAGCTTTCTTAGTCTTGCGTGAAACTTCTTTACGAGACTTTTCAACACCATCCACTTTTGTCACTTCATAAGTGACTTCATCGATACCTTCTTCACCTTCTTCAACACGTGTTTTACCTTTATCCAGTGCTGGGTCTACTTTCGTTTCTTCTTTGAAAGCAACTTTTTCCTCTACAGTCACTGTTTCTTTGGTTTCTACACCTGTTTTCTTAGTTCCAACTTCGATGATTTCTTCTACTGGTTCTTTAATTACCGTTTGGCTCTTTCTATCACGTTTTTTCTCAACGCCATTTACCAAAGTAACATCCCAAACAACTTTCTTCTGACCTTTTTCTCCCGCTTGTTTTACCTTTCGAGTACCTTCGGCGAGGTCTGCATTGTTTTCTGTACGAGATGGGTAAGGAATCTCCTCAGTAGTTGTGACTTCTTGATGTTCTTCTTTTAAATCTCCCCCCGAGAGAAGCGCTTCAGCCTTAGCTTTTAAAGAATTGTAGCGAGCTTCAAGCGCCGCAAAACTTTTTTGACCTTCTGGACTCTTCATTGCCTTCTTTGCAGTCTCAAAAAAATTCTTTGCTTCTTCTACATCACCCTCTAGGAGTTCTTTATTCCCCTCATCTGGACTATTTGTAAAATCCTTAATTGAAGATTCTATACTATCAAGCATTCTTTTGAAAGTATTTGCAATACTTCGCTCTTGGCCATCTGGAATTTCTTCATCTTCCGCTGGTGTTTCTTCTGCATGCACTGTTGGAATTTGATATAAATCTGGAGCTACATGATAAGTTGCTACTCCAAGAGCGTTTAAAGCAAGTATTGAAATCCCTAACTTTAATAATTTTTTTCTACTCATTATTCTTTCCTTAACACTTTCAATATACAGTAAGGAGAAGAGTAAATTTTTCTACTCTCCTCTTACTATATGGTACTAACGTTCAGCTTTACGCTTCCAAACTAGAAGCCCTGCAAGTCCTGCAGCAAGAGCTGCAACTACTTCAAGAACTGTAGAAACTTCAGAACCTGTATTTGGCAATGTTTTACCTGGTTCTGTTGGTTTTTTCGGAATATCCCCCTCTGCTGGTGGGATATTTGGAGCTGGTGGCGTTACCGGAACCGGTGGTGTCACCACAACCTTGTTGGTAGTTTTTGATTTATCGTTAAAGCTTACTTTTGCCGTATTTGGTACACCTGTCGCGAATTGTGCAAAATCTGTTCCTTCTCTGAAGTTGGTATAAAGAACGAGAGTTACTTTACTTCCCTTCAAGGCTTCGAGAACATCCTTATCGCTGATTTCAAGAGTTACAATGTTTTGAGATTCATCGTAAGTAATAGTGGCAATTGCTTCCAACTCTTTACCTACTAATTCACTACGATCATTTGAAACCTTACTCAATTTATCAATAGCTGCTTGAAGCTTAGTTTGAGCTTCTTTTAGGTTCTTGATTTCATTTTCAAGTTTCTCTTGTTGTTGTTTCTTATCAGCTGGTACTAATTCTGCTTCTTTCTCCGCTGGTGCTTGAAGCTTAGCCAAGTTTTCTTCAGCTGCTTTCAACTCTGCCTCTAGGCTTGCAAGATTTTGACTTGTTTCGGTGTCAGCAGGTTTCTTATCTTCTGTTGCAGAAGAATCAGATGTAGCTGGAGTAGCCGGCGTTTCCACTTCAGCTGGTTTAGCTGGTTGCGCTGCCTTAGCTGCTTCCAACTTCGCTTTCAATTCAGCCACTTTAGCTTCCGCCGCTTTTAGGTCTTCCTTCTTGTTATTCTCTGTTGAGGTCTCATCAGTTGACTTACCTGTCAAAGCTTTCAGTTCCTTCTCTGCCTGTTCAACTTGGGCTTGAAGAGCTGCTTTGAGCTTGTCAAACTGAGCATTTTCAACTTTAAGAGCGATGCGGTCTTTATTGACTTTCAAAACTGAATGGATTTCATCACTGATCGTGAAGTTCGTCAAATCTGTCTTGACAAGACGACCATATCGATCTTTCTTGGCATTTCCATTTTCATCCACTGGATCCGTTGGAACCGGAGTAGTGATATCGAAGCGGAAGGTATCTAAAGCGTTTGGCAAGTGGTATTTTTTATCAGGTTTAGATCCATCTTCTGGCCCAACAGACTTAACTGGTTCACCTGGTGTTGGATCTGTTGGTTTTTCTGGGTCACGTGGTTTCACCGTTACTGGTTTTGTTTCCTTGCTGCCAGATTGACCATTCGCATCCTTGAAGTTGACAGTTGCTTTGTTTGGTACCAATTGGTCCTTATAAGCTTTCAAATCGCTATTCGCTTTGAGTTTAGCTGGAATATACAATTGGATTTCTTTGAAACCTTTCAATCGAGCGAAATCTTTCACTTTCACAGTGACTGTATTTCCCTTAACACTTGTTTCAAGGGCACCATTTGCATCACGACCATCCACATAGGCTACTGGCGTATCAGCGATTGCCAAGACCGGTTCGAGTGTATCTGTGACTGTGAACTCTTTGTACTTATCAATATCTTTTGGCAAAGTTGTATTGACATTATACATGTATGGTGCGTCGTATTCCACATCCAAGTGGTCCAAGGTACGATTAATCTTCTTAGAAATTTCTGGTTCTGGTTCTTTTGGAACGATTACCGGAACTTTATTCGAATCTTTGTGTAGCCCTGGTTTGTGTGGGAACTTCGCATCATAAGAAGCTGTATTTGGAACAGTGAATCCACGATCTGTTAGATATGGAGTCAAATCAGCTCCCGCTTTAATCTTCGCAGTGAAGCTCAATTCCACAGCTTGACCGCCATTGGCTTTCACTTGGTCTTCTGTAAGCGTCAAGGTAATGGTTTGACCTTCTACCTTGATTTGATTTACATCAAGGGCTTGACCATTCAAGCTCGCTTTTACTGAACCTGCATAATCAAGAACAGATTCAAGTGTATCGCTTACACTGAAGGCTGTCGCATCTGTTGGAACACTTGTTTTCACGTTGTAAGTGAAAATTTGGTCACGATCAGCGAGGGTTTCCTCAGCTTTAGTATTCACATCTTTCTTGATTTCTGGCTCGTCTGGTGTTGGTGGCGTTACTGGGACTTCATTTGAATCCTTGTGCACTCCTGGTTTGTGTGGGAAGCTTGCGTCATAAGAAGCCTTATTTGGAATCTGTGTACGACCGTCTTCCTTCACATATGCGGACAAGTTTGCGCCGGCTTTGATCTTCGCGTCGAATGTTAATTCAACTGCTTGACCGCCATTGGCTTTCACTTGTTCCTCTGTAAGCGTCAAGGTAATCGTTTGACCTTCTACCTTGATTTGACTAGCATCAAGAGCTTGACCATTCAATTTAGCACTTGAAGTTCCTGCGAACTCAAGAACATCTTCGATCTTATCGGTTACGCTGAAGGCTGTCGCATCTTGCGCTACTGTCGTTTTCACGTTGTATGTGAAGACTTCATCACGTTTCGCAAGTGTTGCAGATTCCTTGCCATTCACATCTTTCTTGATTTCTGGCTCGTCTGGTGTTGGAGGCGTTACTGGGACTTCGTTAGAGTCCTTGTGCACACCTGGTTTGTGTGGGAAGCTTGCGTCATAAGAAGCCTTATTCGGAATCTGTGTACGGCCGTCTTCCTTCACATATGCGGACAAGTTAGCGCCGGCTTTGATCTTGGCGTCGAATGTTAATTCAACTGCTTGACCGCCATTGGCTTTTACTTGGTCTTCTGTAAGCGTCAAGGTGATGGTTTGACCTTCTACCTTGATTTGGCTGGCATCAAGCGCTTGACCATTCAATTTAGCACTTGAAGTTCCTGCGAATTCAAGAACGTCTTCGATCTTATCGGTTACGCTGAAGGCTGTCGCATCTTGCGCTACACTTGTTTTCACGTTGTAAGTGAAGACTTGATCGCGTTTGTCAAGAGTTTCAGCTTCTTTGCCATTCACATCTTTCTTGATCTCTGGCTCTTCTGGTGTTGGTGGAGTTACTGGAACTTCATTAGAGTCCTTATGCACACCTGGTTTGTGTGGGAAGCTTGCGTCATAAGAAGCCTTATTCGGAATCTGTGTACGACCATCTTCCTTCACATATGCAGACAAGTTAGCGCCAGCTTTGATCTTGGCGTCGAATGTTAATTCAACTGCTTGGCCGCCATTGGCTTTCACTTGTTCTTCTGTAAGCGTCAAGGTAATGGTTTGACCTTCTACCTTGATTTGGCTAGCATCAAGAGCTTGACCATTCAATTTAGCACTTGAAGTTCCTGCGAATTCAAGAACGTCTACGAGTGTATCTGTGACTGCGAAGGCTGTCGCATCTTGCGCTACACTTGTTTTCACGTTGTAAGTGAAGACTTGATCGCGTTTGTCAAGAGTTTCAGCTTCTTTGCCATTCACATCTTTCTTGATCTCTGGCTCTTCTGGTGTTGGAGGCGTTACTGGAACTTCATTGGAATCCTTGTGATATTTCGGATTGTGATCGATGTCGTAAGAAGCCTTGTTTGGAATTTCTGTCTTACCATCTTTATTCACATAAGCTGACAAGTTGGCATTATCTCTAATCTTAGCCTTGAAGTTTACTTCAATAGTCTTACCTGCATCTGCTTTGACAGAAGCTTCTGTAAAGGCAACTTTGATGACTTGACCAGAAAGTGTCACTGTCGCCTTCGATCCTGCATCCTCACCATCAAGTTTAACAGTGGCTGAAGCATTCTCACCAACAAATTCTAGAACTTCTTTCAACTCGTCTGTCATCTCAAACACAGTTGCGCTGGCAGGCATTGTTGTTTTCAAAGTATAAGTAAACTCTTCATTACGTTTTGCAAGATCATAACGTTCTGCTCCGTTTACTTCCTTCTTAAGCTCTGGAGTAGTGGTTGGTGGTGGTGTAACGGTAACTGGTTTTGATTCTTTCTTAGAATCAGGATTATCATTAATGATGTAGCTAGCAGTATTTGGTACTACCGGCTTGTCTTTTGATTCATTTGGATAAGCAGTCAAGAGAGCATCAAAGGTAATGCCTTCCTTCACCTTAGCCTTAAATGAAACTTGTACAGCTTTACCAGCATATTGTTTCACTTGCTCTTTACCAAATGTGACCGTCAAACGTTGACCTTCTGTTGTTACAGTGAGGTCTTGAACAGCTTGGCCATCAACAGTGACCGTTGCTTCTCCTTCAAATGCCAATTCTTTGACGATATCATCTGAAATAGTGAAGCTATCTGCCACATGTGGAACCGTTGAGTCAATCGTATAAGTAAAGATTTCTGATAACTTACCAAGATCTGCGTGTTCCTGACCATTCACCTTCTTAGTGATTGGCGGTGGAGTAACAGTGACTGGCTTGGTTTCTTTCTCACCTTGTTGGTCATTCTTGTTGGTGTAAGTAATCTTAGCTTTGTTCTCAATAGATGGAACAGTTGAGCCTTTCTTCACTTTGGCATGAATCACGAGCTCTACTTCTTGGTTACCGTAGTCACCCGCATTCGCAAAATCTTTCATCGTTGCAGTCACGGTTTGACCTTGAACTGTTACATCGAAGAATTTCGCTGCCGCTCCCTTGATTTCAGCTTGACCTGGAGTCAAGTTCTCATCCAAGGTATCCGTTACAACGAAGGACTTGTACGTTGTAATATCATTTGGCAATTTCGCTTTGATATTATAAGTAAAGTCGGTTTCTGCCCCGATTGTTGCCTCTGTCAGTGTTTCGTTGATTTTCTTATCAACACCTGGTTCTGATGGAGGGGTTACGGTGACAGGTTTCGTTTCTTTTTCTCCGCTATGATCGTTCTTATCTGTGAAGCTGAACTTCGCAGTATTTGGAATGTTGATACGAGTCACTCCATCATTGATCTTAGCCGGAATAATCAATTCCACTTCTTGACCAGCAAGAGCTGTAGCGTTCGCAAAGTCCTTCATCGTTGCAGTCACGGTTTGACCCTCAACTGTTACATCGAAGAAGGCTGCAGCTGCTCCTTTGATAACTGGTTTGCTTGAAGTTTCATTGATAACTGACAAATCTCCTTCAAGTGTATCTGTAATCACAAATTTCTTGTAATCTGTAATATCTGTTGGAAGTTTTGTCTTAATGTTGTAGTTATACGCTTGACCTGTCGCGATATCTAAGTGATCAAGAGTTTCATTGATCTTCTTCGTTACAGGAGGTGGCGTTACGGTGACAGGTTTCGATTCAACTTCTTTCTCTACATTATTCTCATTTGTAAAGGAAATAGAAGCCTTGTTTTCAATGATTGTGCCTGTCACACCATTTTTAACTTTTGCAGGAATGACTAGTTCAACAGTTGAGTATTTTGCAAGTTCACCAAACTGACCATCCTTCACCGTTGCCGTAATCTCTTGGCCATTGGTGTGGATATCAAAGAGGGCCGCTGCAGAACCTTTAATACTTACGTCTCCTGCAAGTTCCAAATTAGCATCCAGTGTATCACGAATCACAAATTTCTTGTAATTAGCAACATCACTTGGTACTGCTGTTGTAATGTTGTAGTTGTATGGTTGCCCATCAAACGTTTGGAAGCTATCCAAGTTCTCATTAATCTTCTTATCAATAGAAGGTTCTTGTGGTTTTGGTGGTGTAACCGTTACTTTATTCGATGTTTTCTTGATATCATTCAAGGCAACATCTGCCGTGTTAGGTACTTTAATTTGACCATCTTCCTTATATTTAGAAAGGTCAGCACCCGGACGAATCTTAGCCTTGAAGGTCAATTCTAGGTATTGAACATCTTTAGTCTTACGACGCGTTACCTTACGTGAGATCTTTTCGAGTTGAGTTTTATCAAGAGTCAGTGAAACAGTTTGACCTTCAACTTTTGCAGCAGTTTTCAAGTCAGTATTATCTTTTTCACCAAGTTTTACATTCAAGCTATCTGCCTGAACTTCCAACTCTGAAACAACTGTATCCGTAAGGCTAAATGTATCTGCAATGCCTGGCCATGGAACAGTCACTTTGTACTCAAAGAGTTCCTCTTCTGCCTTCAAATCTTCATGTTCTTTGTCATTAACCTTCTTCGTAATTTCTGTTACAACTGGAGGTTTCACGTAAACTGGATTTGAACGGCGAATGGTACTTGGTTTGTCAGCTGTTTTAGCATGTTTACTTGGATCAGGATTATTATCCTCACCATTCCACATGATATTACCCTGGTTCAGCAAACCGAAGCCATCATTATCCTGAAGAAGGGCCATGAATTCTTTGCTCGCTTGATTATTGCGATATTGTTCCTTCAAGCGAACGGTAATGGTCATTTTAGCTTTTTGAAGCACTAAGTATTCATAACCATTCACACTTGGTACATCAGCAACAACAACTTCACGTTCGTTTCCGAGATCGTCATTTTGTTTCACTACACGAGTCAAGATTTGACCTTGTGGTCCAGAAGCATGATGACCTACAACTTCTAAACGATAGTCAAGAGGGTCTGTCAACATAACGTTTTGCTTAAACTCATAAGGAACGTTGTTGAAGTTGTAATCTACTGTATAAGTAAATGTTTCGTCTTTGGCAGACAAGTTCGCTGCATAGGATGGTTTTTTTGTTAATTGAAGCGGATCTTCAATAGTACCAGTATCATTGCTTTGATCTTGGTCTGCAATTTTCTTGGTGGCACTTGGGTAACAGTATTCAAGTTTTTGAACTTCTACAGTTTCTTTCGAACCACCGATTGTTTCAGTCGCAAAATCACCAACTTTAAATTTACCAGTCAGCTCAGGAACTGGAACTGTCTCCTTAACTGGTTTGTAGTCTGCAGGAGGGTCTTGCTCATCATCCTCATCAACTTGTTCAGCATGTGCTTCCTTACTCAAATCATAGTCAAACTTGTTGTTTCCTGGATTAAAGACACTCTCTGGAACAGAGATTGTAACCTTGTCTCCTTCTTGAACAATCTTACCACGAATTTCTTTCTTCGAATCGGTAACCTTTGATACAATCTTCTTACCATTAATTCGAACTGCATCTACCTTATATCCTGGAGTAACTTCAAACTCACCTTTGATATCTTCTTTAACCAGAGCAGCACCAACAGATTCTAGAACTCGACTTGAGAATTTATTGATATCGCTTTGTTCATTAACATAGAAGGAAACATCTTTTCCATTGATATTTTTAGCTGAAGAAGCCATCCCCTCTAATGCTTCATGGAAAATCTCTTGGACACTTCGGTTATCCCCTATATCAAAATATTTTGAATAACCTTCTTTATATGTGTCATAGTACTGAGCTTTGGAATTCGCAAAGATTGTTACGTCTTCCCAGAAACCAACTACTACTGTTCCTTCAGAACCAACAACATTTTTAAGTCTTGTAGATGCTTCCTTAACCTCTTTCACACGCCCTAAAACGTTTTGAGACGCCTCTGTTAGTTCATTAAAATTCCATGCACGTGTAAGAATATTGTTCCGATAGTCACTGTACTCTAGACGAACCTTACCATCAGGGTCACGTTTCCCATTGGCAACACCATCCGTAATCAAAAGAAAGATAGTTTTACGACCATTAGCCATATTCCCTTTTCTTTCATTATATTGAGCAATGACATCGTCAATAGCTGGAACAGTTGGTGTTCCTCCCGCTACTTTAATATTATTAATGAATTGATGGATATCATTTTGGTCAGAAGACAAGTTACTTGCCTTGTATTTGTAATCATAGTCAGGTCCCCAACTACCATAAACATCTTTACGGCCTGTAAAATCGTTATTGTAGTAGTAGTTGTATCCATCTGCACCTTGGAAGGTCGCCATCATAACCCGGTCTGATGTATCTGGATTATCAGTCTTAACCAAACGTGGGTTATTTTCATCATACTCTTCTTCCTTCACAAATGTCGTCAGAGTTTTTAAAGCATTCTGGACATTTGGAATGGTGTTCTTAAATGATCCACTCGCATCCTGCAAGATTACCAAATCCACTGGTTTTCTAGGCAGGCGCCAGCTAATTTTTTCCGTTTTTTCAATTTTACGGGAACATCCATTTTGTGTTATCTTTGTATTTCCACCTACTTCAATAGTACTACCGCCTTCATTTGCTGCAGCGCTACCAAGTATCTGTCCCATTAAGGCTAATGGAACAGATAAGAATAAAATGATAAACAATATGGAGACCTTTTTAATGAAATCTCTCATTGCTATTTCTGAAATCCTATTGTGATTTCTTCTTCCCCCTTTTCTATAGTAGATATATGTTAGTTGAGTAGTGTTTGCAACTCTTTAGAAAAGCTTTCCGCATCGGAATGGTTAACCAATACATTTTTTACTTCTTGCTTTTTGGTTACAAAATACATACTTGGTATGGTCTGAACCTGTAATAGATCTGCAGCTGATTGATCTTCGTCATAGTAATAAGGGAAAGTGTATCCTTTTTCCTTAATGTATCGATCAGCACTCTCTTTTGTTTCTTTACCAGGTTCGTTCATATTTAGTAAAACAAAATTGATCTGTTCACCATACTTTTCATACATCTGCTGAACAATGGGTAGTTGTTTCTGACAATGAGGACACCAACTAGCCCATTCGACAATTAACATAGGTTTATCATACAGCTCTGAACTAGCAACCAATTTACCGTCTTGAGAAGTCATTTTAAATTCTGGAAGTTGTTGACCTTTTAGACTCAAGGCAGTATTGTTCTCAGCACTTGAAGTTGATTGCGAAACTGATGAAGTCCCTACTTCTCCGTCCTTAGCGGGTCTAGTATAATAAATCAAACCCACCGACAATCCGATGATGACTCCCACTGCTAAAAACGGAAGCCACCACTTATCTTTTTGCATAGAATCTCCTTTCCTTTTTGATGAAATATGGCGAGTAGAACTTGAGTAAATAATATATTAAATAATTTATAAACTCTCCAAAACTCATCCATTCCAAAAAACATTTTATCATTTACTAATTCGTATTTCAAGAAATATGTTGTCAAACTGTAAACTTTTTTCTTTCCCACGCTAAACCCGCCACACTACTGCATTAAATAGGTATAATGAAAATGATTGGACGTTATTTTCTAATTATTTTCAGAATATTATTTCTTTTTAATGCATAATTCACTCTTTCTTGTTTTCTGTTTTTCTATATAATAACTATACTAAAAACAGCAACGAAATACATTTAAAAATTTGCAATAATAAAAAAGATTGCCCAATCAGACAATCTTTTTTATGTTCTTAATACAAATCAAGATAATTATCAACTTCCCATTGTGACACAAAGGTTGCATAGCTAGCCCACTCGATACGTTTAGCTTCAAGGAAGCTCGTGTAGATGTGTTCACCTAGGGCTGCCTTGACCACTTCATCCTCAGTCAAGGCTTTCAAGGCGTTGTGAAGCGTTGATGGAAGGTCAGTAATTCCAGCTTCCTTACGCTCTTCCGCTGTCATGATATAGATATTTTCTTCGATAGGAGCTGGTGCTTCGATTTTGTTTTCAATACCATGCAAACCAACTTCCAATAGAACTGCCATAGCGATGTATGGGTTTGCCATCGGGTCCACTGAACGCAACTCAAGACGAGTTCCCATACCACGTGAAGCTGGTACGCGCACAAGTGGCGAACGGTTACGACCAGCCCAAGCAATGTAAACAGGCGCTTCATAACCTGGAACCAAACGTTTGTATGAGTTAACTGTTGGGTTCATGATAGCAGTATAGTTGTAAGCATGTTTAATCAAACCACCAAGGAAATGGTAGGCCGTTTCTGACAACTGCATTCCTTTTGGATCATTTGGATCAAAGAAGGCATTGTTTCCTTCTGCATCAAACAAGGACATATTACAGTGCATACCTGATCCAGCGATACCAAATTTCGGTTTAGCCATAAAGGTTGCGTAAAGGCCATGTTTGCGAGCAATGGTTTTAACAACGAGTTTAAAGATTTGAATCTTGTCACAGGCACGGAGGACTTCATCATACTTGAAGTCAATTTCATGTTGTCCAACCGCAACCTCGTGGTGACTCGCTTCTACTTCAAATCCCATTTTGGTCAAGACATTAACGATTTCACGACGCGTATTGTCTGCAAGATCAGTAGGGGCCAAATCAAAGTAGCCACCCTTGTCATTTACTTCAAGTGTTGGATCCCCATTTTCATCCAACTTAAATAGGAAGAATTCTGGTTCTGGACCAAGGTTGAAGGATTTGAATCCTACTTCTTCCATATGACGAAGTGCACGCTTCAGATTACCACGAGGGTCACCTGCAAAGGGTTCGCCTTCTGTTGTATAGACATCACAGATCAAACCTGCAACACTTCCATTTTCATCTCCCCAAGGGAAGACTGTCCATGTATCCAAGTCTGGGTACAAGTACATATCTGACTCATTGATACGTACAAAACCTTCAATAGAAGAGCCATCAAACATGGCTTTGTTTGACAAGACCTTATCTAACTGTTCATCTGTAGCAGGAATTTCGACGTTTTTCATGGTTCCCAGAATATCTGAAAACATGAGACGGATAAAGGTAACATTTTTTTCCTTGACTTCACGACGAATATCTGCAGCTGTGATTGGCATGGGTTTTCTCCTTAATATATATGACTACTTGCGATTGCCTAACCGCGACCAAAGGGTGACCGTACTGAAGCAAAGCGCCCCTGCTGGAGGAGTTCATTGTGAAGTGCGCGACGCACTTCCGTCTGACTCACGGCTTTCTTGGACTTCGCTTCACGTTCAGCATATTTTTTCTTAATCGCAGCAATATTATGACCTTCAGAGATATAATCTTTGATTTCAAGTAGACGATCCATGTCATTCAAAGAATACATGCGACGGTTCCCTTCGTTTCGATCAGGTTTGATCAACTCTTGATCTTCATAATAACGAATCTGACGCGCCGAGAGATCGGTCAATTTCATAACACTGCCGATAGGAAAAACAGCCATATTTCGGCGAAATTCTCTTTCCTTCATTTACAATTTCCTTCTTCCTGTCTATTATAGTCTAAAAAAAGACATACGTCAACGGATAATGTCACAAAATGTAACATTATTTTCTTTTTTTCTCCCAAAAGAGTTTCAGTTGCTCAATATCATAATTTACAAGGATTGCGACAAAAACTCCCATAAATGTTTCAAATACGCGCGCAAACACGTACAAAAATGTTTCTCCGCTTGGTATTGATAGGGTAATGATCAACATGGCTGCTACACCACCAATAACTCCTGCCTTGTTATTCATGGCAACGTTTGTCATAATGGTTAACATGGTGCAAATCGGAACAACTAGTAAGGTTACCCAAAAGGCTCCATGAAATAAAGTGTTTAAGAGGAAAAAGACAAGGGCGTAAAAACCGCCAATGCTATTTCCTAAGATACGCGAAGTTCCAAAATGGACGCTCTTATCAAAGCTCTCTCGTAGACTGAAGACCGCTGTCAATGCTCCGATTTGAAGCCCCTTCCAGCCAAAAAAACCAAAAATCAAGAGAACTATAAATACAGCAATCCCCGTTTTGAAAGTTCGCATACCAAGCTTGAACTGTGACTTATCAAATTTATATTTTTTAAAATAACTCATAATCTCAACTTTCTACTACCATTTTAACATAAATTAGTTGATTTTATGAGTGAAAATCAATAGGAAGCGTTTTTAATTTAGGGCTATAAAAAAGAGGAAACAGAGTTCCTCTTTTCTATTTAAATTCAGAGCTTAGTTACTTTCGTCTTCTTTACGTTTCAACTGACCAAGTCCTAAAACTCCTACTAAAGCTGCTAGACCAAGATATGGCATGTAGCTTGAATCATTTGTACCTGTTTGAGGTAGAGTAGGGTTACCTTTTGGATTTGGAGTAGGAGTTGTTGGCTCCCCTGGTTTCTTAGGTTCTGGCGTTGTCGTGCGAACTGTGTTTGAAGCGTAAGCAACTTTATTCACAGTATTTACATAGGTATTTTCAAAGGTTCCGACAGCAATTCGTTTCATTTGAATATAAGTCTCAGCTTGGAATGGAGAATCCAACTGAATCTCTTGAAGGAATTCTTCCTTGAAGCGAATGGTAATCATTCCCTTATCTTTATCATGTTCAACCTGTGTTTCAGCTGTTAAGTCTGTCCCTGCCTTGATAACACGACCGTCTTTCAATCGGATATCAACCTTGGCAAGAACTTTATAATTTCCAGTGTATTGATCACCTTTTTGGTCATAATCATCTACAAAACTATAGTCATTTAAGTCCTCAGAATGATTTTGTGGAATCAAACCACCAATTAAACGATAATTGAAGTACTGGTTCAACGGAATTGTTTGGCCATCGATATTGTCACTGCTTGGATCCATACTGATTGTCACATCTTTTTTAGGTGTGATTTTCGGTACATTATTGACAACTACTTCTGTAGCATAGCCATTTCCAAAATCAATTTGGTAGGCTTTGTTTTCATACTTACCACCCGTTTGACCAAATTCAGGTTTAACTGTCATCGGATCTGTGATGAGCAATGATTTTCCTGCTGCTACATAGTTCTTGTAGAATTCGGCTGGATTATCAGCTGAGAAGAGTTGGAAAGCACCTTTAACAGTGATGTTTGCTTTCTTCAACAGATCTTGAACCTTCTTAGGCGCAGCTTCTAAACTATCAAACTGTTGAACACTGATACCTGATACAAGATTGCCCTCTAGATCACGGATCTTAACCAATTCTGGTTGAAGGGTTAAGGCTTCTTCTGGATAATCATCCACATAGTAGAAACCATTTTGAATCGCTTCTTTAGAAGATTTATCTCCCTTGTATTGGTCCAAATCCCATGTGAGTTCATAGTAGTTCGTTGAACCAGCTAGAACTTCTTTGCCATCAATATTCACACCTTGCTTGTTCTTGTTAACTTTCAAAGGCTTGATGTAGTTGTTATTTGGATTGTCAGGATCATTTGGTTTACCTGGAGTCGTTACACGAACAATGTTTGACTTGACACCGTAGGCATCGTTGACTGTCAATGTAAAGTTGTTTGTATAAGTCGCCCCATCATTCAAGACACGACCAACAACAGTTGGATATAGAGTCTCAAAGGATTTTGTCAAATCTGCATTGAAAGCTGCCAAGGTCTCCTCAGTAGCCTTAAAGGTTACAGTGTGACTAGCTTTGTCATAGCTTGTTTCAAAACCTTTGCTTGCAGCCTTGGTTGCTTCCAAATCAAACTGATAGCCAGTTGGAAGTGGATCTACCAATACAAACGAAGTTGTTTTTGGACGCCCTGCAGTTAAAGCTTCCGTTTTCAACTCAAACTTCACTACAGACTGCTTAGCAACTAGAGTACGGTCGATATCTACTCCATCCTCATTTTTAATTTCTTTATTAATCTGAGGTTGTGCAAATAGACGATTGTAATGGAAGTGAACTGTTGGCACCGCTGGTGGTGTTGGCAAGTGCTTAGGAGTTGGTGCTAGCGGCGGAGTTGGCAATGGATCATAATTTGGCTCTTCTGGTTTTGATGGCTCTGGTTGATCTGGAGTTTTTACCGGTGGAGTTGGCTCATTTTCATAGCTTGGTGCTACTGGAGCTGGTTCCAATGGTTTCTCTGTCTCATATGTTGGCTCTTCTGGTTTTGATGGCTCCGGTTGATCTGGAGTTTTTACTGGTGGAGTTGGCTCATTTTCATAGTTTGGTGCTACTGGAGCTGGTTCCAATGGTTTCTCTGTCTCATATGTTGGCTCTTCTGGTTTTGATGGCTCCGGTTGATCTGGAGTTTTTACCGGTGGAGTTGGCTCATTTTCGTAGTTTGGTACTACTGGAGCTGGTTCCAGTGGTTTCTCTACTTCATAAGTAGGAGCTTGTGGTGCAGTTGGTTCTACTGGCGGAGTTGGTTTTTCTAATGTGATGGTTGGCAAATTAGTTGCTCGAACATTTCCGTTAATCGCAAACCAAATATTTGGCTTTTTGGGAGATAATTTCTCTGCTCTACGTGGATCATTCGCTGCAGGCTGTCCCAACACTTCTGAAGACGAAATTGTTCCGATAGTCATACTATTTGAAGGACCTGAGATTTCCACTGCTCCCGCACCATACCAAGAGTTTGGTGCATCTGCATTATCCCAACCAGAATCTGGTTGACTATTCTTATACATGGTGAAGCGGGAACCACCAACTCCTTTTTTGAAGTTTTCAGATTCTGTCGCATAAATTTGGCCGTTCTTTTCACCAACTGAAGAACCCGAAATTTTGATGAAATTCCCAGTATAATCTTTAGCCATCTCGATTGAGTTTGCTTCGCGGTTAAGAGACGCTACAGACATCAAGGCCTTGTCAAAATTAATAATTTGACCATCTTCATCATAGAATTGAAACTCAGTCTTAACGAAGAGAGAGGTAGCATCTTCTGTATTACCAGTATAAGCCGAAGCGAAAACCCCCATCGTTGGGTCTTTAAAAATTCCCAACCAAGCCTTATCATTGCGGAACTTGGAACTAGGATCAAGAGTATAAGTATAGACGATTTTAGAAACTTTTTTCCCTTGATAGTAAGTCCCCTGAAGATTCGTATAAGTTGCTGTTGCAGACTGACCTCGTTTCAGCAGGACTGAAGACCATTCAGTTGGTCCCTTACCACTTGTTACATTTGAATTGTACTCAGAATACTTACCGACTGTACCAAAGCTTTCCTGTTTGTTTGTCTGGTAGTTAGCATTTTGAATGTCTGTTACTTTAAAGTTATCCAACTGGAAGAGTTTATTGGCAAATTCTGCAGTATTCTTCACAGCTGCTTCCATGCCAGTATAGCTAACAAATTCACCAGTTGTAGTCAATGAAAGTTCAGCATTAGGCTCCGATTTGAAAATCAAACTTTGAGCACTTGGGCGACTCAAGTTTCCATCTTCATTCTTCTTTGATTCTGCTAAAGCCATAGCTGCCTTAATTTTAGCCTGCTCATCTTTATAAGCCTGCAACTTAGCCGGATACTCAGCCAACTCTTTCTTATATTTGGCAAGATCAGCTTCATATTTAGCTAATTTTGCTTCATAGTCAGTTTTAGCCGCGGCATTCCGTTGCTTGATTTCTTCGTTTTCAGCTTGGAGCGCTGCATTTTTAGCTGTGTTTTCTTCAACAGCCTTCTCATAAGCTGCTTTAGCATCAGCATTTGCCTTTTGAACACGAGCTAGTTCTGTCTGATAAGCCGCTAACTTAGTTTGGTAGTCTGTTTCGTTAGCTGCATTCGCTTGTTTGACTGCTGCCAAGTCTTTTTCGTATTGTGCTATTTTAGCCTCATAAGTTGCCTTGGCTGTTTCATTTCGTTGTTTAATAGCTTCATTTTCAGCTTGGATAGCATTGTTTTTAGCTGTGTTTTCTTCAACAGCCTTTTCATAGGCTATTTTTGCATCAGAATTAGCCTTTTGAACACGTGCCAATTCTGTTTGATAAGCTGCTAATTTAGCTTGATAATCAGCATCATTATCCTCTTTAGCTTTCTTAATAGCTGCAAGGTCTGCTTCATACTGCTTCATCGCTGCTTCATAATTCGCTTTTGCAGTTTCATTACGCTGTTTAATCGCTTCATTTTCAGCTTTAAGCGCTTCGTTTTTAGCTGTATTTTCTTTTACTGCTTTATCATAAGCCTCTTTAGCTTCAGCATTAGCTTTTTGTACTCGAGCTAATTCTGTCTGGTAAGCTGAAAGTTTATTTTGATAATCCTGTTGACTATCTTCATTTGCTTTTTTGACAGTTGCTAAATCTTTTTGATATTGTGCTAGCTTAGCCTCATATTCTGCTTTAGCTGTTGCATTAGCAGTGTTGATTTTTTCAACTTCTTCTTGATGACTTTTTAGATCTTTTTGGTACTTGTCATCCGCTGCTTTGTTTTCAGCATTGATTTTATCTGTTTCAGCCTGATGAGCTGCGACTTCTTTTTTATATGCTTCAGTTGTTGTCTTTACTTCTTCAGCCTGTTTAGCATAGTCGCTTTTAATCTCATCTTGTTTTTGAGCATTCTCTGTAGCAGTTGTGGCTGTTCCTTTGTCTTTTGTTTCATCTTGAACTACCTTAACTCCTGCAGATTTTGCATCAGCAACTGCTTTATCCAAATCAGCTGATGATACTTCTACTGGCAAAGCTGAGTCTTTAGAACCAGCCTTAGCTTGGCTTGCTTTGGCAACTTGGCTCATTTCACCCTGAGCTTCAGGTAGATTTGTGGCTGGGTTCCCTGTAGTAGCTACCTCAACTGTACTTGTACTAGTTGTCTCTGTAACTTCATCAGCAAATACTGCTTTGTCTGCAAAAGCAATCAAAGCAGTTCCTAAAACAGCACCACACAACGTTTTCGCAACTTTGCTTTTACGAAATCCATAGACTTCTTTTTTATTTTTCATTATAATCCTTTTCCTTATCTAAATTTAGTCGTTACTTTTTATACTAGCACTTTACAAGGCAGGATGCAAATATTTACTCTTTTTTTATTTATAGAAAAATTCCACCTATTTATAAATTAAATTAAAAAGAAGATGGTCACACCATCTTCCTTTAGTTAAACTATTTATTTTTCAGTCAAAGCTGCAAGTCCTGGCAATACTTTACCTTCAAGGAGTTCCATTGATGCTCCACCACCAGTAGAGATCCATGAGAACTTGTCTGCACGGCCAAGGTTGATGGCTGCAGCAGCTGAGTCACCACCACCGATGATTGATTTAACACCAGGTTGTTTCACGATAGCGTCCATGACACCGATTGTACCAGCTTGGAAGTCAGGGTTTTCAAATACACCCATAGGTCCGTTCCATACAACTGTTTTGGCACCAGTCAAAGCTTCGTCAAATTTAGCGATAGATTTTGGACCGATATCCAAACCAAGGAAACCTGGGTCTACTGCTTCACCTTCAGTGTCTTTCACTTCAGTGTAGTCAGCAAATGCGTTTGCTTCTTTTGAGTCAACTGGCAAGATCAATTTGCCGTTTGCTTTTTCAAGAAGAGCTTTCGCAACATCCAATTTGTCTTCTTCTACAAGTGAGTTACCGATTTCGATACCTTGAGCTTTGTAGAATGTGTAAGTCATCCCACCACCGATAAGCACTTTATCAGCTTTTTCAAGCAAGTTTTCGATAACACCAATCTTGTCTGAAACTTTTGAACCACCAAGAATCGCTACGAATGGACGTTCTGGAGCTTCAACTGCTTCTTGGATGTAAGCAATCTCGTTTTCAAGAAGGAATCCAGCAACTGCTTTTTCAACGTTTGCTGAGATACCAACGTTAGATGCGTGTGCACGGTGAGCTGTACCAAATGCATCGTTTACGAAGATACCGTCTCCAAGTGATGCCCAGTATTTACCAAGCTCAGGGTCATTTTTAGATTCTTTCTTGCCGTCAACATCTTCGAAACGAGTGTTTTCAACCAAGAGAACTTGTCCATCTTCAAGAGCGTTAACAGCGGCTTCCAATTCAGCACCACGTGTAACACCTGGGATAAATTTAACTTCTTGTCCCAATTTAGTAGCCAAGTCAGCAGCTACAGGAGCAAGTGATTTACCTTCTTTGTCTGCTTCTTCTTTTACACGTCCAAGGTGAGAGAAGAGGATTGCACGTCCACCTTGTTCAAGGATGTACTTGATAGTTGGAAGAGCTGCAGTGATACGGTTGTCATTGGTAATCACGCCATCTTTAACAGGTACGTTGAAGTCAACACGAACGAGAACTTTTTTCCCTTTCAAGTCAACGTCTTTAACAGTCAATTTTGCCATTAGATATGACTCCTTCTTTTTTTATACGTGTTAATTATATCACAAAATCAGCAAAAGAGATAGAAAAACCCTAAACTTTTCTTGTTCATTCTTCTATCTACTAACCTAAAAATCTAGGATTACCGTACGGGAAATGGCAATTTTCACATAATTCGGTTGGAATAATTTAGGTAAATTTCTTGATTGATCTACCTAATTACTTCTATACCATTCTTTTTCTAACATTTTAATCCTTAATATTCTAAACTCTACAGTCCTTCTTTTTGAATTGCTAGGTTTCTTATTATACAATATAACTAAAATAGTTTCTTTAGTTTGTGCTATTTGAGATTAAAAGAAGGGGAATTGCTACCATGAAATTAGAAAGACTAATCTATATTTTACTGTCTCTTTTAAATAAGAAGAGAATAACAGCTAAAGAGATTGCAGAGAGATTTGAAATATCTACTCGAACTGTATATAGGGACATGGATACACTCAGTTTAGCGGGGATCCCAATCTATTCGGAACGTGGAGATAAGGGAGGTTTCTATATACCGAGCGACTATAAGATAGACAGAAACTTTTTCACTGAGGAGGAGAGACAGTTTATCATTAATATGAGCCAAAATGTTAGTAAAATCGTTGGCCATTCAAGTCTTGACAGTATCGAACACAAGCTGTCTTCTCAAGAAATTACAAGAGCAAACAGTCCTTTTTACTTTGATCTCAGTTCCTGGACTCTTAATACAAATTATTTACTAGACATTGAGGAAGCGATACAATCTAAACAGATGATTTCTTTTTCTTACTATTCGAAAAAACAAGAGAAAAGTCAGCGAACAATTATCCCATACAGATTGATCTATAAACTGAATGCTTGGTATGTTATCGGTTACTGCTTAGAAAAATTAGATTTTCGTATTTTTAAATTAACTCGAATTCGAGAACTAGAACCAGTGGAGATAAAAGATAAATCATTCGATTATCCACGTTTATCTCAAGAAATGTTAGAGCTTTTTTTAAATCCCCCAAAACATAAAGTGGAGGGGCAAAGAGAAGAAATCGAACTAGTTTTTACAAGATTTGCACTTCCAAAAATCTACGATTACTTCACGGAAGAAGAAATCAGAGTCGAGGACGAAATAATAAAAGTTCAGGCATTTAGAGCTTTAACTCCTTCATTTTTTGATTTACTATTAAGTTTTGGTTATCAAGTAAAGGTCGTATCCCCAAGTCACTTACAAAATCTACTGGTCAGTACTCTCAAAAAAATCTTCAGCAATATGACAACCTGTAGTCATATTTCCTTTTGTATACTCTTAAGTGGGCAAAATATTTCGTGATATTCATCATAGCCCAATTATTTTACAGGAGGTTCCAAATGGATACAAAAACACTTGCAGAAAGCTATTTTACGGCAGTAAATGAGGGAGGCTGGGAAGATTTCGTAGCTGAAAACTTTGATTATGGCATGTGCGATAGTATAGAAATTCGACAAGGACGTGATGTTTATTTGCAAGGCGCAGGCCAATTCTATGCTTTAAGCCAGCATCTTGAAGTGAAGCAATTACTTGTTGATGGTCGAGCAGTCTCAGCTTTAAATCGATACCGTCTACATTCTCCTCAAGGAAAAGAACTTGAACTGGATGTCGCAGAATTTCTGAAATTCGATGAATTTGATAAATTAGTTGCATCCAATATTTATTTCGACACCTATCGTTTCCAAAAATTTATCCAAGGAATTGAATAAAAAAATCTAGCTTCAAATTTACTCTTCAATTTCAAAACTAAAAACAAGGCCTGACTAATCTACAGTCAAACCTTGTTTTTTATTTTTATGAGAAAATCCAAGATTCGTAAATCTGATTAGTCTTCTCTCTTCTTTCCAGCAAGCAAGCCGTAGCCACTCATTAGTCCGAGGAGTCCCAGCGCTACTAGACTAGCATCTCTTGTCGCTCCCGTATTTGGAAGCTCTTTACTTACTTCTTCAATTTTTGCTGGCGTTGCTGAGAGCGCTTGATCCCTTGTTTGTGAGACCTGCTCTTCTTTCGTTCCTACTTCAACAATTTCTGGAAGGGCTTCCTTGAGAACCTCAATAGAATGAAGAGTGCGTTTGCCCTGACCATCAACTTCTACAAAGCGACGAACTTGACCTTCCACACCTGCTTGAATTAGCTGGCGTTGTCCTTTGAGAAGGGCTGCATTTGGTCGTTCCTGACGTTCGAAGGAAACTGTTCCCTCTTCAATTTCCAGTTTCGGAGTTTCTAGAACTAAATCTTTCACACCTTCAGCTGGTTGGTTGCTTGATAGAACTTTTGTACCAACTTCGGTGATTTCTGGGATTGATTCCTTGACTACCTCAGTCGAACGAAGAGTGCGTTTGCCTTGGCTATCTACTTCTACAAAGTGGCGGACTTGACCTTCAACTCCTTTTTGGACAAGTTGACGTTGACCTTTCAGAAGATCCACATTTGGTCGCTCTTGACGTTCAAAGGCTGTTGTTTCAGTTTCAACAACTAGTTCAGGGAGGGCTTCAACTGTTGGGGCCACTTCATTAGGATCCATGCTACCAACATGGTGACTTTCTTCTGCAGGAGCTAGTTTCTTATTTAGCTTTTCTTTCATTTCCGCAAAATCTTGTGGAGTTGGCATCTCTGAAGCCAACAAAGTTTCTGCTTGGGCAATCAACTCAGCTTGAGAATCTTTTTCACGAAGGGATTCGAGCAAACCTTCCAATTCTTCTCTAGCAGTCTGATAACGTTGATTTCCATCCAAGTCTGTCCCTGCTTGTTTCAACTCATTCAAAGCCTGGTTGACTTCTTCTTGGCTAGCATTATGGTTTTCTGCTACAGCTTTCGCTGCATTGAGCTTCTCTACTAGTGCTGCTTGTTTGTCCTCGCTTGAGAAGGTGTAGGCAAGGGTTGACTGACGGCCTTGGGCAGCAGTAATTTCTTGTTTGAGGTACTCGTCGTTGACAGCTGCTTTTGGAGAAACCAAGACGTCAAACTCAGCTGTGTGTCCCTTGTAATGAAGGGTCAAGGTCTGACGACCAGTCTTTTGAGCATCGTAGCCCGTAATTTCAACACCTTGATCCGTGAAGGCATGGCTTTCTTCTGTCTCATCATCATAGAGAATGCCGAAGCGCCCTTCTGCAAGATCCAGTTGCTCTCCTACTAGATAGTCCGTTTTCGGTTTCTGAGTAATGTACAGACCTGCTACTTCCTTTGGTTTTCCTTCATCTTGACCAGTCACTTGTACCTTCAAATCACCGCTTACTGGAAGTCCAAGATAGCTAACTGTGAGCTTTTGTTCCCCTTTTTGATGAGCGTCGTAGCCAGATACTGTCACACCTGAGTGAGTAAGGTTAATCAGCTCATCAGCTTGTCCCCCTTCGTACTGAACACGGAGGGTTCCGCCTCTGAGGTCAAGTTTTTCTCCCTCTTTGTAAACTGTCTTCTTAGGCCCTTTTTCAAGGCTAACTGCAGCAATTTTTCTTTCATCCTGCGGAATCGCTACTGCCAATGTGTTACTGATTTCTTTACCAGGTAGTTGGGTACGATAGTAGAGGAGAGTTGGTTGCTTGTCAAAGCCCAATGGTGCTGTTGCCAAGTCGCCTCCAGTTTCAGACTTCAAGGTTGCAATCGGTGTTTGTGAATCTGCCTTGTCGTAAACGGTGATAGTTGCACCCGCTGGAACATCAGAGAAGCCTAGTTGAACTTGATGGTTTCCAAGTGAACGGGCAGCTACCTTAGTCATTGGAATATTTTGACTTTCTGTATCTAGTGTTTCGTACATCTTCCAGTTGTAGATACGAATGGCTTTCCAAGGTGTTCCGTTATCTGAAGTGATAACTTTTAGGCGCCAGTCTTGAGCTGTGATTGGTTTGTCAAGAGTGATATCCGTAACGTGCGCTCTATTGCCACGGACTTCCTTAGCTAACTTCCATTCACCATCTGCATCTTTATAATAAAGGTCAAAATCTTTGGTGTTCATCAAACCGTCGTTTACGGATTCTCCACCAGCTCCCGCATGATCCATGACCCATCTAACAACACGGCGTGGCTTGGTCAAGCGAATATCCACACTACCGCTCAACTGAGCTGAAGACCACTTATCTGACAAGCTAGTAATGGTACCGTTCAACATACCTTCAATGCCTTCTCCACCTTCAGTATTTGGGAAAGTGCTACCAATAACCGTTGCCCCTGGAACAATATTTTCAGCCAAAGGTCTTGGGAGAGTTGTATCCTGAACTGTCATCCCCCAGTTAAAGGATGCCGTCGCCGCTTCAGAACGGAGGCCATTTTTACCAACTGCAACGACTTTCAGTTCCTGAGTCGTACCAGTCGCATTAGCAGAACGGCTAACTTTTGGCAAGTAGATGGTTGAAGCAGATGATCCTGTCAACAAACGCCAGTTATCTCCATCTTTTTCGTAGACTTCATAGAAATCTGCATCTTGGTTACCCGCAAACTGGACCACTGCTTCAGCTTCTTGGGCATTTTTAAGAGATTGTTTCACCACAGATAGCCCCGTCGGCGCTTGTGGTGCTTGGTGATTGTCCGAAATTGTTAATTGTCCTAGGTTGAACTGATAATCTTTTACAGCCCCTTCATGTTCGAAGAAGAGTTTGACTGCATAGATGGTTTTACCTGCTAGTGAGCTAAGGTCAAATTCTTCATTCTTCCAGTTATCAGAAAGTGTTAGCTCTTTCCATGCGGCTGCATTCTCAAATTTGTAGTCTGGTGTTGTAGAGAAAGCCATATAAACTTTAGAGCCTTTTCCTCCCTTGTGGGCAACACGAAGTTTGGTTTTCTCAGTTACTTCTAGTTTGGTAGAATACAAATTCACATCCTGGTTCGTCTTACCAGCTACATCACCTGAGAATTTAAGGGAGTTCCCTCCATTGTAGGCATCTGTAAAGTCATATTCTGCACGAAGTTTATCCCCCGTTGAAGTCTGCCACCAACGCCATGTTGGCAAGACTCCTGAAACAGAACGGTAGTTCCACTCAGAATCCTTAGAAACTTTGCCGTCTACAAACCACTTTCTACCATGACCTGTATTAAAAGAGGTAGTGAAGGTGCGTCCCACTGCTGGAGTGCGGTCCGCAACTAAATTGGCAATTCCATACCACTCTTTATCTCCTGGTTTTTGAGCCGTTGGATCTCCTTGGTAACCTGTAAAGAAGATGTCCTCGTTCTTGTGGTAGTCTTCGCCTGTTTTTCCTAGACTGGTAATCGTATCTGGCGCAAAAAGTCCAAGAGACAAGCGCAACTTGCCATTTTCATCTAAAAGAGCATCCCAGTTGACTTTGGTTTTATAAGAACCACCTTGTTGCAATTCCAAGCCTGCAAAGACATCATACTGGCTACGCTCTAGCCATTTAGCCATCTCTACAGAGTGGTCATTTTTTTCCTTGTTCCAGTTGAAGTTAGCAAAGAATTGATCTGCAGGGACCTTGTCACCTTCCTTTTGCATGAATTGGTAGTTGTAATCGCCTAGACCATCTTCGTGGTAACGGCCGTATTTGTAGGTCATAGCATCGTACCAAGCATACTTGATTGGGTGGTTGACCTTAGCCGCGTATTCTTTTGTATAGAGCATGAATTGGCGCATTTTTTCACCAAGAGGTGCTACCAATTCCCCCGTTGTTTCTTGGTTGATGAAATAGCCATCAAAGCCATAGTACTTAGCGAGATCAACAAGTTTTCTTGCGATAGGGAAGGTACCATCTGCATCTTGTTTCAAGGCAGCGGCAAATTTCTCTTGGTCGGCAATGCTGTTTGACCAGTTGAAAAAGAGGGTTCCATAAACGGGAACTCCGTTGCGGTGCCCGGCATCAATGACATCTGGAGTAGGGACTAGACCTTCCCAGAAGACCATTGAATCTAAGTATTGCCAGTAGTCAAAAGCATAGGCCTTGAATTCTTCTCCACCAACAGAAGCGTGGTCTTTAGCTTTCGAGTTGGTATTTGCTAGAGCTTGAACCTTGGCTCTTCTGCTTGCTTTTTCATTGACCAACTGACCTCTATGGCGCTTAGCGAGTTCAACTGATGAACGGTTAATGGGATCATCCTCACGCGCACCCGGTTCCCATTTCAACAAATCTTCCCATGTATCAAATTTGATTTCTTTTGGTCGGAGACTCTTTTCTTCATTTTTAGGAACGTCTGCTAGAGTCGGTTTGTCGGCTTTATTGTCAACCACTTGAGGAGCTTCCTCTGGTTTAGCTTCTTCTTTATCAGTTGGTTGAGCAGGTTTGTCAGCTTTATCTGTCGAAGCTGGCTTTGCCTCTTCTTTTTCATTGACCAAATCAGTTATTGCTGGAGTGTTTTCTGAAATTGGTTGCTCTGCTACTTTGTTTTCAGTTTCCTCTAATTGTTTTTCGATAGCTGCAGTGTCTGGATTAGCGGTTTCACTCGCACTTGTAGCTTGGGCGCTCGTATTTGCAGCTGTTTCAGGAACACCAACCTGTTCCGCAAGAGCTGGGCTCGCAAATAAAGCTGAACCAATCATCAAGGAACAAGCCCCGATTGACAGCTTACGAATACTGTAACGGCAACGTTTTTCAAAAAATAGATTTTTCATCTTATCCTCCTAATAAAATATAAAGTAAGCGCTTCACTTTTTGATAAAAAGTAACTGTTCTCAGTGTACACCACCAGAACAGGATCATCTTCATTTTATCCTATATGAAAGCGATGTCAATCTATTTAACATAAAAACTATAACTAGGATAATAATCAGTAAAATTTGGACACAATCCTATAAATCATCTATCTTAAAGGGAAACTATCTCTCATTTTAAAAGAAAGTTCTTGTTTCTTATGGAAATTTCAGCTAAACACTTGTGAGATTTACTTTTATCCTTTAAAATAGAATAGGAGAAATTCCGTTATTATTTTTCGGAGGAAAAAGAAATGTCCATTAATTGGCAGGAAATTTTATTTCACTTTTTAGGTGGTCTGGGACTATTTTTATATAGTATCAAGACCATGGGAGACGGTTTGCAACAAGCTGCTGGAGATCGCCTTCGTTTTTACATTGACAAATATACTAGCAATCCCTTCTTCGGTGTGCTGGTTGGTATCGGTATGACGGCGCTGATTCAATCAAGTTCTGGTGTTACAGTCATTACAGTGGGACTTGTCAGTGCAGGACTTTTGACCTTGCGTCAGGCTATCGGTATTGTCATGGGTGCCAATATTGGAACCACCGTTACATCCTTTATCATCGGTTTTAAGCTAGGAGATTACGCCTTACCTATGCTCTTTATCGGAGCGGTTTGTCTCTTCTTCACCAAGAATCGCTCCATCAATAACATCGGACGGATTATCTTTGGTGTAGGAGGTATCTTCTTCGCTCTCAATCTTATGAGCGGTGCAATGGAACCCCTAAAAGACCTGCAAGTCTTTAGAGACTACATGGTTGAACTAAGTAAGAGTCCTATTCTAGGTGTCTTTGTCGGAACTGGACTGACCCTACTCATTCAAGCTTCATCCGCAACTATCGGTATCTTACAGAACTTATACGCAAGTGGTTTGATTGACCTGCAAGGTGCTCTACCGGTCTTGTTTGGTGATAATATCGGAACGACCATTACAGCCATCATTGCTTCTCTTGGAGCCAATATCGCTGCCAAACGTGTTGCTGGTGCCCACGTTGCCTTTAACGTGATTGGTACGGTTATCTGTATTGTCCTCCTTGTTCCTTTCACTGGCTTGATTCAATGGTTTGAATCTGCACTCAATCTAGCTCCAGAAATGACCATCGCCTTTGCACACGGGACCTTTAATATTACAAATACCATTATCCAGTTCCCATTCATCGGTGCCTTAGCTTACCTTGTGACCAAGATCATTCCTGGTGAAGATGAAGTTGTTAAATACGAGGCTCTCTACTTGGATGAACAACTCATCAAACAGGCGCCTTCTATCGCTCTAGGAAATGCTAAAAAAGAACTTTTGCACTTAGGGAACTATGCAGCCAAAGCTTTTGACCTTTCTTATACCTATATCATCAGTTTGGATGAAAAGGTAGCTGAAAAAGGGCACAAGACAGAGGAAGCCATCAACACCATCGATGAAAAACTCACTCGTTACCTCATCAGACTCTCAAGCGAATCCTTGAGTCAAAAGGAAAGTGAAATTTTAACCAATATTCTTGACTCATCACGTGATTTGGAACGGATTGGAGACCACGCAGAAGGGTTAATCAACCTAACAGACTATCTCCAACGCAAGAATGTTCAGTTCTCTGAGGCCGCTTTGAAAGAGCTAGCTGAGATTTATCACGCTACCACTGAGTTCATCAAGGATGCCCTTGATAGTGTGGAAAACAATGATATTGAAAAAGCTCAGAGTCTGATTGAACGCCATAAAGAAATCAACAATATGGAACGCGTTCTCAGAAAGACCCACATCAAACGCCTTAACAAAGGTGAGTGTTCTACACAAGCCGGAGTCAACTTTATCGACATCATTTCCCACTACACTCGTGTATCTGACCACGCCATGAACCTTGCTGAAAAGGTCATCGCTGAACAAATTTAATTGGTAAGAATCCACCTTAATTTAGGTGGTTTTTTGTCTCCTAGTCAAGAATATTTTTTCTAACGTAAAAAAAATGCTTTGATTCACAATGGAATCAAAGCATTTTAAATAGCTCTCCAAACATGATAGCAGAAACTGCAGTGCCTCTATACTTGGCTTCTTCTCTTTTGATAAAGCGCGCCAAGTTGATCAATTCAGGTGCCGGGTGTTTGGGATTGATGAGCAATTCACGAGTGACCAGTCCTGAGAGTCGCACTGCTAGTAATTGCTCATTTGTAGTAGGTAGTTTTTTAGCAGTCTCTAGGAGAGCAGCAACTAAATCTTCACTCAAGCCCTGACGGGCATGGTTATAGAGATCTTTTATAAGGCTTTCTAGGTTTGGTTCTGCCATCCTGACCACCTCCCTTATGTTTAATAATTTTTAATCAAATTAACCGTTGAGCGGTCCAATTTTTTCACCAAGGCTTGCAAGAAAGCTTGAGCTTCTAGGAAGTCATCCATCGCGTAGAGAGTTTGGTGAGAATGGATATAACGAGCGCAGACACCGATAGTTGTAGATGGAACACCTCCATTTTTCAGGTGAGCTGCTCCAGCATCCGTTCCGCCTTTTCCACAGTAGTATTGATACTTGATACCAGCTTCTTCAGCCGTTGTCAAAAGGAAATCCTTCATACCTGGGAGAAGCAAGTGACCTGGATCGTAGAAGCGAATCAAGGTTCCGTCCCCAATCTTACCTTGGCCACCATAAACATCACCAGCAGGTGAACAGTCAACTGCCAGAAAGACTTCTGGGTCAAACTTAGTTGTGGAAGTATGAGCCCCACGGAGACCAACCTCTTCTTGGACGTTAGAGCCAAGATAGAGTTCATTTCCGAGTTTTTGACCTGATAAAGCTTCAGCTAGCTCGCTTACCATGAGGACACCGTAGCGATTGTCCCAAGCTTTTGAGATGATATTTTTTTCATTGGCTGTCAAGATAGCGGAACTATCAGGGACAATGGTGTCACCTGGACGGATGCCAAAACTTTCTGCTTCAGCCTTATCCGCAAACCCACCATCAAAAATGATATCAGAGATAGCTGGCATGGTTGGGCCACCTGTTCCACGTGTCAAATGTGGCGGAACAGAACCTGAAATCACAGGAATTTCACGACCATCACGAGTAAAGAGTTTAAAGCGTTGGCTGCTGACTACCATTGGATTCCAACCACCGATTTCAACGACACGGAAGGTCCCATCTGGCTTAATCTCGCTGACCATAAAACCAACTTCATCCATATGAGAAGCGACCAAAACACGGGGTGCATCGGCAGCTTCTGAATGTTTGATACCAAAAATACCACCCAATCCATCTGTCACCACTTCGTCCACATGCGGTGTCAACTTTTCACGAAGATAGGTACGGACAGGTGCCTCATGACCTGAGATTGCAGGGATTTCTGTTACTTCTTTGATTTTTGAAAATAATGTTGTCATATCAGTTCCTTCTTTCTGTCCTCCATTTTACCACTTTTTATAGGAGAAGGATAGTGGAAATCTTAATCTTCCAACTTCCTTTCTAGAGTAAACAAAAAGAATCAGGCTGATTCTTTTTGTTTATGATTCCGTTTGAGTGAAAAGTGGTCTGGCACAGGATCCTTTCCTATTGGCGACCAGGGATGACAACGCAAAATCCGAGCCAAGCCCATCAGAACACCCTTGAAGCCATGTTTTTCAATAGCCTGAATCATGTAGTTGGAACAAGTAGGCTCAAAGCGACAAGAGGGTGGAAAGGCTGGCGAGATAAAGCGTTGGTAAAAGCGTACTGGCGCTATTAAGATTCGTTTCATTATTTCTTGGTTACAGCCATGGTGTGTAGTTGGCTGATTTCTTTTTTATTAAGGCGACGGGATTCTCCTGGACGAAGACCAGTCAAGTCCAGGTGACCGAAACGTGTCCGAGACAACTTATCCACTTGAAGACCGACGGCTTCAAACATCTTTTTAACCTGATGATTACGTCCTTCATGGATTGTCAACTGTACTACTGAGCGATTTTTGACTGGATCCACTTTGAGGATTTCATAAACAGCTGGCTTGGTTTTCTTGCCATCAATCTCAAGACCACGAGTCAAGGGGCGGAGATTTTCCTTATTGGCTACGCCTTTAACACGCGCAACATAAACCTTGTCAATCTCATTACGGGGGTGAATCATCTCATCCGTAAAATCACCATCATTGGTCAAAATCAAGACACCTGATGTATCCCAGTCCAAACGTCCAACTGGGTAAATGCGTTCTTTGACATTGGGCAAGAGATCCACAACAGTCTTGCGGCCCTTGTCATCTGTCACACTGGAAATGACACCGCGTGGTTTGTTAAGCAGATAATAAACCTTTTCTTCGTTGTAGATTGGTTGACCTTCCACTTCGACCTTGTCGCCTGACTTGATGGTTGTTGCGAGTTCACGTACCACTTGGCCGTTGACGGTCACCAAGCCTTGCTTGATCAACTCTTCTGCTTTTCTCCTACTGGCCACACCTGCGTGGGCAATATACTTATTGATTCTCATCTTCTTCTATCCTTTCACCAAATAATTGGCTTTCTTGGGCTTGAATCTCAAGCTCATCAATCACTGGCAGTTCTTCCAAATGGTTAATCCCCATGTAATCTAGGAAATAATCCGTAGTCACATAGAGATTGGGGCGGCCCAACACTTCTTTTTTCCCATCTTCTCTTATCAATTCAAAAGCCTGCAACTTTGCCAAGGCTCCACTCGAGTTAACCCCACGAATAGCATCAATCTCAATTCGGGTAATCGGTTGCTTGTAGGCAATGATGGACAAGGTCTCAAGAGCAGCCCGAGACAAGCTCTGGTTGATGGGTGCCTTGGAGTATTCCTTCAAAATCGCTGCAAATTGAGGCTTAGTGACCAATCTGTATGCACCACCTGTCTCGATCAGGGACAAGCTCGAATCTTGGTCTTTTTCATACTTCTGGGCTAATTTTTCTAAACTCTGTTGGATGCCTGTCGGTGGAAGTGAGAGGAGTTCAGCCAACTGACGGACTCGAATCCCATCTTCACCTGCTACAAACAAGAGCGCTTCTATTTCTGCTAAAGTACTCATCTTTCCTCTCTATCAAGTCTAGCTTTGTGCCTCTTGACTTTCTTCCTTCTTTTCCATGAGATAGATATCTCCGAAACTCTCCTCTTGCACGAGTGTCAATTCCTGAGTTTTGATTAACTCTAAGGTCGCCAAAAAGAGGGTAATGACCTCTTGAACATTCTGGGCTTCCTTGAACAAATCCTGCAAACGCAACTGGTCTCGTCCTGACAAGGACTCTTTTACGATGACCATCATGTCCTCAATCTTATACTCATCCCGCAAGATAGTTGTATGATTCTGAGCAAATTCCTCTTTTTTCTTGGCTAGGATATTTGAAAAAGCCAAAAAGAGGTCAATGGTCGTCCTGTCATGCACAAGCTCCGCATCCTCGTAAATCAACTCTGTTGGCGCTTTGGAATAGTACCGGGCCCGATCTTGGTGCTTAGCCTCCAAGTGCTCACCCAAGAGCTTGAACTTGCGGTATTCTTCGATTTGGGAGAGAAGGTCCTGCTCTAGGTCATCCTCCAAGTCGGTCACTTCTGCTACCTTTGGCAAGAGCTTGCGACTCTTGATCAGCATCAGCTGACTAGCCATGACCATATACTCGCCCGTCACTTCCAGACGCATGGCCTGCAGAGTTGAGACATAGGCTAGATACTGTTCGATAACTTCCGTAATGGGCACATCGTAAATATCCATCTGGTACTTAGAAACCAAGTGCAAGAGCAGGTCCAGGGGCCCTTCAAAATCTTTTAATTTAATATCCATTATCTATATTTTTCTAAGGTCAGGACTGTTTTTAATCCTAATTTTTTTGCAATTTCGTACAAATCGACCTTCATTTCTATCTGTCTTAGAATGAACTGTTCCCGCAAGGCTTGAGCGGATAAGGTTGGGTAACCTTTCTCCTTGACAAAGGACTCCAGCTGACGAAAGGCCCACTGACGAGAATAGGCTTTCCCTCCCCTTTCAAAGAGATAGGTCTGCCCCATCAAGGGTTCTAGCTCTGGAATCAAGGTCGTGGGTATGGTGACAATCCTCTGTTGGGAAGCCTTGTTAATTCGCAGCACCTGAAAATCCAGATTGATATCCGTAACCTTGAGGGTTAAAATCTCACTAGGCAAGAGCCCTAGCTCCAAGATAAGAAGCGCCAGCAAGCGTCCTTCTGGATAATTACTTTCCTGCCAAAAAGAGTCTAGGTCTAGAATTTCTGGTTTTTCAATCTTCTTTTCAGCTTGTTTGGCTAATTCCAAACGATAAAAACTGTCCTCTTCTCCTTTTCGATAGAGAAAGTAGAGAAATTGGTTACAGGCCGAAAGTTTTCGCTTCTGAGCGCTGATTTTTAGATTGGTTAGCTGGGCTTGGTAAATCTTAAGACTGGTCTCAGAAATCCGCTCACCCACAATGTCTAAAAATTGCTCCAGATCATACTTATAGGACTGCTTGGAATTGGCAGACAAGCCCTGTTTTTCCTCTAAAAAGGCTGAAATCCTATCTCTCATTTGCATCGAATCTCATATTCCTTACTAAAGTCATGTAAGAGAGCATTGACGGCCTTGAGGATAGACTTTCGCGTGATGATTCCTTGGAAAATTCCTTCATCATCTACGACTGGCAAGAAGGGTTCATCGACCAGTTTATGGAGGACCTCTGTGATGTTATAGTCTGGAGCGACGACTGCCACATCTGTCTTGGTCATATTAACGATATCTGTCGTTGCCATCTGTTCATCCGTCAAACCTTGCTCCATTTGATAAGCCAAAATATCTCTCAGACCAATGGTTCCAACAAAGCGTTTGTCAAAGGTCACAACAGGGATACGGGTGTAGGTAATTTGACTCAGCACCAAAATTGCATGATCAGCGTTATGGGTATCAATCAAAGCTGCTAGATTCTCAGCAGGGGTAAGAAAAGTTTCTTCCTGCTCCAGTAAAAATGCTTCAAATTCCTTGGCAATCATCGAGCAAACTCCTTGGACAAGCCTGGATAAACCTCATGATCACGTGTCAAAAAGTCTACTTTGAAATAGCTGTCATCAATCTCTACACGGGCATAGAGGCATTCTCTGATGGTTCCTCGCGGCTGGCTGATGGAGCCTGGATTTAAAAAGAGTGTTTTGCCTTCCATCCAAGCATTTGGCACATGCAAGTGACCATAGAGACAGATATCGGCATCTTCTTCCTGAGCCCAGTAGTCTAACTTTTGAAAGTTGAAATTGATATCAAACAAATGTCCATGGGTCTGGATGATCTTTGTAGGACCAAGTTGAGTCACCAAACGTTCTGGGTAGCCAGCATAAAAGTCCATATTTCCTTTGACGACATGGATGCCTTCCCAAAGAGGAGAATCGGGACGGAGTTCAGAGTCACCATCGTGAAAAATGGCATCGACTTTCCCCAGATAGCGGTCACGAATTTCTTCGACAATCAAGCTATCGCCATGGGAGTCACTCATTACAATGATGGTTTGCTTTGCCATGATGGAAATACCTCCAAAAGTTTCTTAACGGCTAAGGCACGGTGAGATTGACTATTTTTTTCTTCAAGGGTTAATTCAGCTGCTGACTTGCCTGTCTCTCCCACAAGGAAAAGGGGATCATAGCCAAAACCATTTTCACCCTTGGGTTCAAAATTGATATAACCTGGCCAGTCAGCTTCAACCACCAAGCTTTCCTTGTTTGGACTAGCTACAACTAGGGTCGTATGGAACTGAGCCGAACGGTCCTTGAGATCAAAGACCATGGCCAATTCGTGCAAGAGTTTGGCATTGTTTTCTCGGTCAGTAGCTCCCACACCTGCGAAACGGGCTGACCAGACTCCTGGCAAACCGCCGAGGACATCGACTTTGAGACCTGAGTCATCTGCTAGCACCATCTTGCCTGTTAATTGGGAAATGGTTTCTGCTTTCAGGCGAGCATTTTCTTCAAAGGTCATACCTGTTTCAGCTACTTCAGGTAGGTCAGGGTAGTCATTGAGATTTTCCACATCGTAGCCTAACTTGTCAAAGATAGCTCGGAATTCCTTGGTCTTACCTTCGTTTCGGGTCGCAATCAACAAGGTTTCTCTAACCTTGCTAGTTTCAAAAAAGGCTTCTACATCAACACCTTCTTTAGGCAATTCTACATGCAGGAGTTGCCCATTTTCAACCAAGAGCAGAGCCCCCTGACGTTGGATGACTTCTAGATTGCGGCCTGCTTCGGCATTTAAAATCTCAACGATAAAGGAGAGCAGACGGTAGTTAGAAGACCAGCGCATCACCGTTATCGTAATTGGAAAGCCATTTTCCTCATCACGAAAAATCCGCGCCAAATCCATAAAATCAAGATTAAGCGGATCTTTGATAAGGCTATAGATGCCTCCATAGACATCCCAGACACCGACATACCAGTCCTGGTCATCCTTGTATTCATAAATTTTGTTTGTCATAAAGTTACATGCTCCACATGAATCTCTTTTTCCAGCCATTCTGCTCCAATTTGGGCAAAACTTTGGCTATTGGCTGTTGTGTAAAAACGATGTTGAAGAGGTCCCGCATCTCGGCTACGATTGATTTCAAAATAGTTAAGCAAAACCGAGATATCCCGTACACACTCTGCCCCACTATCAATGAGTTGAACCTTTGGTCCCATGACATTTTGGATGATAGGGCGAAGGAGTGGGTAATGGGTACAACCCAGAATCAGGCTATCCACCTTTCCGACCAAGGGACGTAGGGTTTCATAAACTACTTTCTTGGTTACACTGGTTGATAAGGCACCAGACTCGACCAAGGGGGCAAACTTGGGACAGGCCAAACTTTCCACCTGTAAGTCTGGATCCAAATCATGGATTTTCTGACGGTAGATGTCTGATTGTACCGTCATGGGAGTTCCAATCACCCCAATTTTCCCACCTTGACTGGACTTGATGGCTGCCGAAGCTCCTGGCAAAATCACACCTAGGACGGGAATATCTAGTTTCGCCTTGATTTCTTCCCAGACGACCGCAGTCGCAGTATTACAAGCAATGACAATCATTTTGACATCCTTGGTCAAGAGAAAGTTGACCAATTGCCAAGTATATTCACGGATTTGCTCAGCAGGACGGGGACCATAGGGCGCCCTTGCTGAATCTCCAATATAGACGATTTCTTCATGGGGAAGCTGGCGCATGAGCTCACGAACAACAGTCAAGCCCCCGACACCCGAATCCAAAAAACCAATTGGTCGATTATCCATACAGTCTTCTTTCTAGTCTTTTTTCTGATTGATAGTTCATCATGATTACTCTTCCTAAATGAACGGTTAGACAGCTTCATAGAATGGCAACTGCCTCTCTTTTAATCATAATCAAATATCAATAGAATGCAAGGAAAAAGTCTTATCCTTGAGAACTATTGAACATAGTGAGAAGTCTGGAACTTTCATCCCAGACTTTTCCTATTTATTTCTTTTTATTGTTAGCAAGAGCTGCTTTTTGTTGGCGGATGATTTGGTGGTAAACTTGTTGTACCTTTGCTTCGCTTGGCTTTTGACCATTTGCGCTCAAAAGAGCACGAACTGCCTCAGCGTTCAAACGTGGGTTGTCCGCAAATTCTTTTTCGATTTGCTTACGAACCAAGTACATCCCTCCAAGAGCTCCTCCTAGAAAAGCTAACACAATCAAGATAATTGCTAAAAGTAAATCCATTCTTTTTCTCCTGTTTCTTTTTGAGTCTTCTATATTATACCATAAAGTGACTTTCCTGACTAGTTTGTTTTACGCTTTCAGGGAGGGGGTTAAGCTAATTCTAAGTTAGTCTTACAATCAGAATGACTTATGAAATTACGAATAATTCCACCCTTTCCTCTCTTTCTTCTACTTTTTTAAGAAAAAACAACAGCAAATATGTATCTTGCTAAAAAGTTCTTGACAAATGCTAAGCGACCATTAGAATGGGAGGTGAGGAGATAAATAGAAACAAATTAAACGAAACTGCTTTATAAAATGTAAGCGGTTTCGAATACACAAAGGAGGGTTTTATGAAAAAACACTTTTGGGAGAAATCCTGTCGCTATAGCATCCGCAAGCTGACGGTTGGGACTGCTTCTGTTTTACTGGGGGCTGTTTTTCTAGTCAACCATACTGTAGCTGCAGACAGTGTTGAAGTCAAGCAAACTGAACCAACCTCTGTCGAAGCTATCACTAAGCCTGATAGTGAACCCCAAGCTGCTGAAGCTACTGAAACTACAAAACCGTCTCTAGCCGAGAGCCCAGTAGTTTCCGAAAGCAAGCCAGCTAACGAGACTCAGACGACAAATAGTCAAGCTAGTGAAGAAGCCATTGTAGAAGCTAAAGAAAATAAGGAACCTGAAAAAGCAGATCAGCCTGTGACAAAGCAAGAAAACTATCAACTCAACTACGATCAACCAACAGCTCCCTCCTATGATGGATGGGAAAAACAAGCCCTTCCTGTCGGAAATGGAGAGATGGGAGCCAAGGTTTTCGGTCTCATCGGTGAGGAGAGAATCCAGTACAACGAAAAGACCCTCTGGTCAGGAGGACCACAACCTGATAGCACCGACTATAACGGAGGAAACTACAAGGATCGCTACAAGGTCTTAGCAGAGATACGTAAAGCCCTCGAAGCTGGTGACCGCCAAAAAGCAAAACAGCTAGCTGAACAAAATCTAGTTGGACCAAACAACGCCCAGTATGGACGTTACCTAGCCTTTGGAGATATCTTCATGGTCTTTAATAACCAGAAGAAAGGACTAGATACTGTAACTGATTATCATCGTAATCTAGACATCACCGAAGCCACTACGACCACTTCTTACACCCAAGATGGGACGACCTTCAAACGCGAAACCTTCTCCAGTTATCCTGATGATGTCACTGTAACCCACTTGACCAAAAAAGGAAACAAGACACTTGACTTTACCCTTTGGAACAGCTTGACAGAAGACTTGCTTGCTAATGGCAACTACTCTTGGGAATATTCCAACTATAAGAATGGTCATGTCACTACAGATGCAAACGGAATCCTTCTAAAGGGAACTGTCAAAGATAACGGCCTCCAATTTGCATCCTATCTAGGAATTAAAACGGACGGAAAGGTGACTGTTCAGGACGAAACTCTGACCGTTACAGGCGCAAGTTATGCAACCCTCTATCTCAGTGCCAAGACTAACTTTGCTCAGAATCCAAAAACCAACTATCGAAAAGACATTGACCTCGAAAAAACAGTTAAAGGGATTGTCGAAGCAGCTAAGTCCAAAGACTACGAGACACTTAAAAAGGCCCATATCAAGGACTATCAAAGTCTCTTTAACCGCGTTAAACTAAATCTAGGCGGAACCAAGACTGCTCAAACGACAAAAGAGGCCCTTCAAGGCTATAACCCAGAAAAAGGACAAAAACTGGAAGAACTCTTCTTCCAATACGGCCGATATCTACTCATCAGTTCGTCTCGTGATCGGACAGATGCCCTTCCTGCAAACCTACAAGGAGTCTGGAATGCTGTAGACAATCCACCTTGGAACGCTGACTACCACCTCAATGTCAATTTGCAAATGAACTATTGGCCCGCCTACATGAGCAACCTTGCTGAAACAGCCAAGCCAATGATCAATTACATTGACGATATGCGTTACTATGGCCGTATCGCTGCTAAGGAATACGCTGGTATCGAATCCAAAGACGGACAAGAAAATGGTTGGCTGGTCCACACCCAGGCGACACCATTTGGCTGGACTACTCCAGGCTGGAATTACTATTGGGGTTGGTCTCCAGCTGCTAACGCTTGGATGATGCAGAATGTCTATGACTATTATAAATTTACCAAGGATGAGACTTATCTCAAAGAAAAGATTTATCCTATGTTGAAGGAAACAGCTAAGTTCTGGAATTCCTTCTTGCACTATGACCAGGCCAGTGACCGTTGGGTGTCTTCTCCATCCTACTCACCTGAACACGGGACCATTACCATCGGAAATACCTTTGACCAATCGCTAGTCTGGCAGCTATTCCACGACTACATGGAAGTCGCCAACCATCTGAATGTCGACCAAGACTTAGTCACAGAGGTCAAGGCTAAATTTGACAAACTAAAACCGCTTCACATCAACAAAGAGGGACGCATCAAGGAATGGTACGAGGAGGACAATCCCCAATTCACAAATGAAGGGATTGAAAATCACCACCGTCACGTTTCCCATCTAGTTGGTCTCTTCCCAGGTACGCTCTTTAGCAAGGACCAGGCTGAATACCTAGAGGCTGCGCGTGCTACCTTGAACCACCGTGGAGATGGTGGTACAGGTTGGTCTAAGGCCAATAAAATCAATCTCTGGGCTCGTCTGCTGGACGGCAACCGTGCCCATCGCTTACTCGCTGAACAGCTTAAGTATTCAACCCTAGAAAATCTTTGGGATACGCACGCGCCTTTCCAAATCGACGGAAACTTTGGAGCAACTAGTGGGATGGCAGAAATGCTCCTCCAATCTCATACTGGCTATATTGCGCCATTGCCAGCCCTTCCAGATGCTTGGAAAGACGGTCAGGTTTCTGGCTTGGTTGCTCGAGGAAACTTTGAAGTCAGCATGAAGTGGAAAGATAAGAACTTGCAAAGCTTGTCCTTCCTTTCAAATGTCGGTGGAGACCTGGTTGTAGATTATCCAAATATCGAAGCCAGCCAAATCAAGGTCAATGGCAAACCAGTCAAGGCAACGATCCTTAAAGATAATCGTATCCAGCTTGCAACACAAAAAGGTGACGTCATTACCTTTGAACACTTCCCTGGTCGTGTAACCAGTCTGACAGCAGTTCGACAAAATGGAGTCACTGCCGAACTTACCTTTAACCAAGTAGAAGGCGCTACCCACTATGTCATCCAAAGACAAGTGAAAGACGAAACTGGCCAAACTTCTGCGACCAGAGAATTTGTAACCAATCAAACCCACTTTATCGACCGATCACTCAATCCTCAACATTCCTATACCTATACTGTCAAGGCTATGCTGGGCGAGCTTGCCACACAAGTTTCTGAACAGGCCACTGTCGAAACCTATAGCGAGTTGATGGACGACCGAGATAGCCGTATCCAGTACGGAGCTGCCTTTGGAAATTGGGCAGACGCAGAATTATTTGGAGGAACAGAGAAATTTGCTGACCTTTCAAAAGGAGACTACACAGACGAAGACCTCACTGCCACCATTCCTTTCACTGGTGTTGGTATCGAAATCTATGGACTGAAATCGTCTGAACTAGGTCTTGCCACTGCTAAAATTGATGGCAAAGAGGTCGGCGAACTTGATTTCCATACTGCTGGGGCAACTGAAAAAGGTAGTCTCATCGGTCGCTTCGCAGGATTATCTGACAGACCTCACACATTGACTCTTCGTGTTAAACGTGAGCACAAAGGACGTGGTAGTGAGCGTTCGAAAATTTCATTAGACTACTTCAAGATCCTAGCAGGAGCAGGCAACACGATTGAAAAAATGGATGATCGTGATTCGCGCATCCAGTATGGTTCCCAGTTTAAGGACTGGTCTGATCCTGAACTCTACGGTGGTACGGAAAAATACGCTGACATCAACAACAGCGACTCTAGTGCAGCTTCAGAAGCTCAGGCAACTATTTCCTTTACAGGGACGGGCATTCGTATTTATGGTTTGAAGAGCCTTGCCCTTGGACGAGCACGTGTTACACTAGATGGCAAAGAAATGCCAAGTCTAGACTTCTACACTTCAGGTGCAACTGAAAAGAGAGCTTTTATTGGCGAATTTACAAACCTTACTGACGGTCCGCACACCCTGACACTACAAGTTGACCCAGATTCGCCAGAAGGTCGCAAGAAAATCTCTCTAGACTCCTTTGATATCATCAAAGCCCCTGCTGTTGGTATAGATAGCCCGAGCATTGCGCCTCTTAAGGAAAATGACAAAACCATTTCCTTAAGCCTACCAGCTGGAGATTGGGAAGCCATCGCAGTGACCTTCCCAGGTGTCAAAAATCCTCTAGTTTTGCGTAAGGTGGATGAAACACATCTAGTTACAAGTGGAGATCAGACTATCCTATCAATCCAAGACAATCAAGTTCAAATCCCAATCCCTGAAGAAACCGATCGCAAAGCTGGAAATGCCATTGAAGCTTATACCATTCAAGGAAATACCACAAGCAGCCCTATCGTAGCCGTCTTTACTAAAAAGGATGAGAAAAAGGTTGACGAGAGTCAGCCAACTACAAGAAAGGGGGACGAACCAGCTCCTACTGTCGAGAAACCTGAGTACACTGAGCCTATCGGGACTGCAGGGCAAGAAGTGCCGCCTACTGTAGAAATTCCTGAGTACACTGAACCTATCGGAACGGCCGGACAAGAAGAGTCTCCTAATTTAGAAAAGCCTGAATACACTGAACCAATCGGAGCAGCAGGTCAAGAGGAAGCTCCTACTGTTGAAAAACCTGAATACACTAAACCTATCGGAACAGCAGGGCAAGAAGATGCGCCTACTGTTGAAAAACCTGAGTACACCGAGCCTATCGGAACGGCAGGACAAGAGGAAGCTCCTACTGTTGAAAAACCTGAGTACACTGACCCTATCGGAACTAGTGGGGATCAGGCTGCTCCAAGCCTTAGCCTTCCTGACTATCCAGTTCGAGTCTTAAAAGATAAGGAAACTGGAATAGAAATCATCGGTGGAGCTACTGACTTAGAAGGAATTTCTCACATCTCTAGCCGACGTGTCCTAGCTCAGGAACTCTTTGGTAAGACCTATGATGCTTACGACCTACAGCTTAAAAATCCAACCGATCATAGCGTACAGCCAAAAGGCTCTGTCTTGGTTCGCTTGCCTATTTCAGCTAGCGTAGAAAATATCTACTACATTACTCCGACCAAGGAGTTGCAAGCCCTTGATTTCGATGTTCGAGAAGGAAAGGCAGAATTCATCACTAGTCATTTCAGTACCTATGCTGTCGTCTATCAAGCTGCTGGAACAACCCTTAGTACAGATGAAAAGCCAAGTGCTTCAGATGCAGAAACCTTGGCACACGAGACTGAACAACTTTCAGCTAGTCCGAGTCTTGCTAAAGCTGGAAATCATTCTCCTAAAGAAGAACTTCCAGCGACAGGAGAAGCATCTAACCCACTCCTCTTCTTAGCAGGCCTTAGCCTAGCCCTAACAGCCACTTTTATGTTAAAAGGGAGAAAGGATGACTCCAACTAACCTTTAACCACACAAAAACAGGATGAAGATCACCTTCATCCTGTTTTATTTTGTAATCAGAAATTATTTTTACAGTAGGTATAAAAAGGCTAAGGTCAAGAGACTTGCTAGAAGCCCAACTCCCCAAAAGAAGAAGTCAACCTTCCACTCGCTCCAAGGATTGCCCTTACCTGAGAATCCTCCAAGCTCAAAATGATGATGTACAGGTGTCATACGGAAAATACGCTTTCCACCACTAAGTTTGAAGTAGGTAACCTGCATCATAACAGAGCTTGTCTCAAAAACATAGATAATCCCAATCAGCAAAAGCGTCCATTCTTGGTGGAGGGCCATAGAGATTGCTGCCAGCATCCCACCTAGAGCCAAACTTCCCACATCTCCCATGAAAACCTTGGCAGGTTTGTGGTTAAAGACGAAGAAACCTAGCAAACCACCAATCATAGCAAGAATCACAAGAAGGATATCCAGTTGATTTTGCATATAAGCAATCACACCGTAGGCCGATAAGCTAATCACCACGGAAATACTTGCTAAGCCGTCGATCCCGTCTGTCAGATTCACCGCATTTGAAAAACCAACTAGCCAGAAAAGGGCAAAGAAGATATAGAAAATACCTAGATGTACTTGGTAGCCAAAGACTGAAAGCATGTCGCCACCACGCTCATAAAAGAGGTAGAAGATCACTCCCCCAAGGAGCTGGAGAGCAAGTTTTTGCTTGGGATTCAATCCTTCGTTGATCTTACGGAAAATTTTGAGGAAATCATCCAAAAAACCTACCAAACCATACAAAACCAAGATAAACAAAATCATGCCGACATTGTTGGTCAATTGTTGGGTAAAGAGAGCAATCAGAAAACTCACAACTACTGCAACGATCAGGAAGACAAGACCTCCCATGGTTGGAGTCCCAGCTTTAGCTTGGTGTTGCTTGACGTCCTCGTGCATCTGCTGACCTGTAATCTGTGCTTTTCGATAAAATCGGATAAAGGCTGGAATGCCAATCAAGGTCAATAGAAAGGCTAGAACTCCAGCATTAATGGAACTAATCATCTTAATCTCCTAAAGTTACTTTCATTTTTTTAATGTCTTTGAGGGCTGTATTGGCACGGACACTTTGTTTCTTGACCGTTTTGCCACTACCTTCCCACTCGACTTCTATATTCAGCCATTTAGCAAATGTTTGCACATTTTCATCTGTCCAGCCGTACATATCAGGCATTTCTTCGACCTTATCTGACAGGATCAAGATCTGCTGATTGGCTTCCAAATTATCTCCTTCAGAAACCGAGAGTTCCTTGATCTTGGTTCCTGTTCCGATAACAATTGGTTGGACCAGGTTTCGGCGCAATTCTTCTGCTAGGTCACCCGGAGTAAAGTCTTTGGTAGCCGGCATAGCATAGCTTGTCGTCTTGCTGACCTGATCCAAGTTCTTGGCAGTTGACTGAAGATTGAGGGATTCTTTCATAGCTGAAGCCCGCTCCAAGATTGGGTTGGCAAATTCTCCCAATTGGATACCTGAATAATGTTCAGGCTGTTGAACCGTTACATACAAGATAAAATCAGGATTTTCGGCAGGGTTCATAGCCACAACTGAGAAAATGTTGTTGGTAGAACCAACCAAGTAGCCTCCATTTTTCTCGTCAGCGATTTCGGCTGTACCAGACTTGAGGGCTACATTCTGACCTGGAACATTGACATTTGGTTTTCCTGTACTGTGGTTGTACATGGTACCGTAGACAGGATCTGTTCCGACCATGACCATGTGCTCCCGAGTAGAGGACGCTGCTGTTTTTGACACAGGATTTCCGACAATTTCCTTTTGAGACTTACGAACAGACTGGTCATTTGGATCATAGAGGGCACTGATAAATTTCGGCTCCAACATAACCCCATCGTTGGCAATAGCTGTAAAAGCACGAAGCATCTGGGTCTGGGTAACAGAAATCCCTTGTCCAAATGAACTCATGGCGATATTGACAATGTTGTCAGCAGGCAATTGACCTGTGTACTCATCTGCCAGACCAAAACGGGTCGGTACCCCAAACTTAAAACGGTTGAGGTAGTCCAGCCAGGTTGCATCCCCCATCTTTTGCTCAAGCAAGGTCATTCCGATATTACTTGAGTGAGCAAATCCTTGAGAGAAGGTCATGGTGCCACCACTAGTCAATCCTTCATTGACGTCCCAGTCTCGAATGGTCGCATCTGCTATTTTCAATTCACTACTGTTAAAGTACTCGCCACCAGGGAAGGTATTGTTGTCAATAGCCGAAGCCAACATCATCACCTTCATGGTTGACCCTGGCTCGTAGTTACTTTGATAGAGGATATCACGCCAGACAAAGTCTTTTGTGATGCCATCCTTGGTATCTGCATTAAAGGTCGGCCGTTGGGTCGTAGCCAGGATTTCCCCTGTTTTAGCGCTAACCAAGGTAGCCGTCATATACTTGCCTTTTACTTTTTCCTGGAAGGCATCCATCTGGGTTTCCATAAAGGATTGCAAGGGACTAGAAAGGGTTGTGTAGACATCTTTTCCGTCTACCATGTGTTGGGAAGCCTGCTCCGTACCCGGAACAATATTTCCCAGACGATCCTTCTCATAGGTGATAATCCCATCTGTACCCGCCAGAATGCTATTTAAAGAACTCTCCAACCCAGATGTCCCAATCAACCTTTTGGTGCCATCCTCATTTTCATGGAGTTGCGCTAAACCGATAAAGGAAGAAGCAAACTGTCCATTGGGATAACTACGGTTAGGGCTAGTTGTGAAGTCAACTCCCTCCACGCCAGCTGTTTTAAGGTCATTTTTAATAGCCATCATATTGGCATAGGTGATCCCATTTCCCTTGGTACCAAAAGATACCTGTTTTAGATCTGGCTGAGAAAGCTGTTCTTTGACATAGGACTCCTCCATATCCAGATACTTATGGAAAATTTCAGCTACCTTATTAAATTGAGAATCCTCTACATAGAGAATTTTGCCTGTTGCTGACTTGTAGGTCTTATCAATAACGGCATAGATATTATACGAAGTCGCATCCTCTGCAATAGGCGTTCCATTACGATCGTAGATGGTTCCCCGTTTTGCAGGAATCGTCTTGGTTGTTTGGTGAACCTTGTTGGCTTCTTGAACCAAGTCCTTACCAAATTTTTTACCCGTTCCGATGATGACCGCAAAGTTGACCAAAAAGACAGCGAAGAGTATGACAGCCAATAAACTCAGGCTTTTCCCTACTCTTCGGCGATTTTCTTCTGGAGATTTACGGTTACGAACGGCATAACGGATGATTTTTTCTTTCCACTGTTTCATTTCTTACTCCGCTGCTCGGATATTTTCGTTATTCAGCTGCAAATCTTTAGAGTCTGCAATCTCTTTCAAACGTTCTGAACGAATCAATTCATTGACCTCTTGCTTGGCATCATCTAGCTCGGTTTTCTTTTCTTCGATTTGAGCATTGACCTTGGTCAATTCATTCTGAACTTGTAATAGCTTGGTCTGCATAAACACAACGCTAATTGCCAGGATAATCATTGTTGCAGCAATCGAAACATAGAAGGCCTTTTCCACACGTGAAAAACCTTTGAACTTCGTTTGCAATAACTGGCTTGTTTTTTCGATTCTTTCTGCCATGTTTTTCCTCTTACTTGTGAATTTTTCTAGCCACGCGCAACTTGGCTGAATGCGAACGATTGTTGGCTTCTAGCTCTTCAGCACTTGGCAAGATTGGCTTACGGGATACCAATTCCATCTTGGGCTTAAGGTCATCTGGAATGAAGGGCAAGCCTTTGGGAACTTCCACTGTTGAAGCTTCCTTGAATAATTGCTTGGTCAAGCGGTCTTCCAGCGAATGGAAGGTAATGATCGAGATTCTACCATCCAGAGCCAGCATGTCCATGGCCTGCTGGATAGATTCATCTGCAGCGCCCAGCTCATCATTGACTTCGATTCGGATAGCCTGAAAAATCTGCTTGGCAGGGTGTCCCTTTTTCTTGAGCTCCTTGGCAGGCTTGGCCGACTTGATAATCTCTGCCAACTCCGTCGTTGTCTCAATGGGTTTCACCTCACGCGCTTGCTCAATCTTACGAGCTATCTGTTTAGAAAACTTATCCTCACCATACTTGAAAAAGATCCGAACCAAGTCATGATAGTCATAATGATTGACCACCTCATAGGCCGTCAGACTAGCTTCCTGATTCATCCGCATATCCAGTGGCGCATCCTTTTTATAAGAAAAACCACGTTCACGCTGATCCAGCTGAGGACTGGACACCCCTAAGTCATAACAAATTCCATCAATTTCCTGGACACCAGCCTCCTGCAAACGTGCCTGCAAATGACGGAAGTTATCCTTGATAAAGGTTACCATCCCTTTTTCGATATAGGGTGCCAACCGTTTATGCGCGTTGTCAATGGCATTCTGGTCCTGGTCAAAGGCATAGAGATGCCCTTTTTCGCTCAATTTACTTAATAAATATTCGCTATGGCCTGCTCCACCCAAAGTCGCATCAACGTAGATACCGTCAGGTTTTACGTCAAGCATATCAACCGTTTCATGAAGCAAGACCGTTACATGATGAAATTCTTTTGTCATATCTTATCTATTTTACCACAAATCTGACCAGCTTGCACTTGTCAGACAAGGCTAAGTTTCTTCGAAAAAAATTCTCAAAAATATGTCATATATACTTGACATCCCATCCCCAAAAGAATATAATATAGTCAAATATATACGACATATCAGAAAGGAGACCCTATGAATCGTGTTAAAGAATTCCGCAAGGAACTGGGCATTTCTCAGCTCGAGCTCGCCAAAGATATCGGTGTCTCGAGACAGACCATCAACATGATTGAAAATGACAAGTACAATCCAACCCTAGAACTCTGTCTCAACCTCGCCCGCAGCCTCCAAACTGACCTCAATAGCCTCTTTTGGGAAGACGATTTTTAAAAAAGGAGCAAACAAATGAAAAAAGAAACTCTCACTGAAAAACTCATCAAACGCATATACGGTATTTCTGGCCCCCTTGACGAACACAAACGGCGCGAGGCTGATCGTATCGGGAATCAGGTCTTTATCGTTCTCTTTTATCTGATGACATTTGGCAACCTCATCCCCTTTGTCCTTGCTTATAAATATCCGCAAATTGTCGCTATCGGCTATCCTCTTGTGGTATTCGGCATTTCGATGATTTCTGCTCTCTATGTGCTCTCCCAAACCAGGAAAACAGGCATCACAGCTATTGACCCCGAAATGTTAAGCAAGAAAGAAAATAAACAACTGCATTTTCCTGGTCTAAAAGCCGGTCTAATCTATGGCATGGGCATGTTCTTTGGAATACCGCTTCTGAATGTCCTAACCGATGATAGCAAGGATTATCTTGGTTCTCTTTTAAATACAGGGCATTTTGTATCAACTATCCTAGCTACCTTCTTCTTCGGAGTGACCATGCAAATTATCGTCTCTCTTCGCATTCAAAAGGCCAAGAAAGACCAAGAAGACGACTAGGAGGTTCCTTATGAAATCACTAGCTAAACTACTGATCAGTCATGTTTTTATCAGTATCTTTGTTACCTTTTTCCTACTTTCTGGACATATTGAGCATCCTTTCTTGATTATCTTTCTTTTATTCCTTCCTGTATTGAATAAGGGACAGAGATTCCAGAAAATCCAATCAAAAAAAATACGTCTTCTAAAGGCATCTCTCTGTTTTATCCTCGTATCCTTTCCACAACTTTTAACAAATCCTATGGATTGGAGATACCTGGTATTTCTAATAATCTGTATCATTTTTAGTTTGGTTTACTTCTATACTCTCTATCAACTCTTTAAAGAAGTCAATCAAAAATCGCTCATTTAGGAGGTTACTCCCATGAAAAAAGAAGATTTCACCACTCGCTTACTCAAATTATTCTTTCACATACAAGGACCTTTTGATGAATGTCGTCAAGAGATAATCTACAGGGCTTGTGCCCGTGCCTTGATCCAAATCGTTTACTCCTCCCTCCTACTCTTCTTGTTCTATCTCCTATTTGGACGCTTCATAGAGTTGGTTCGAGATGCCATGCCCTACCTCTATTTTGGACTTATCTTCGTCCTCGCATCTAGGGCGAGACTAGCAGTTCGCAACTTACATTTAGACAAGGATGACCCGTCCGAAATCCATCATAAAAGCTACAGCAAAAGCCAAATCAAAGTTCATAGTTGGGGTGTATTCATCAGTATTCCAATTAGCTTGTTTGTCTTATCAGCCTTTCACAAACTCTTTGTTCAGCATCTTCCACTCGATACCTTTTGGGACAATCTCTCCCAGTTCGATAAAACGCTCCCTTTACTAGTGTTAGGATTGGGTATTGGTGCCATCTTTGGAACCATGACCTATGCCTTTTTATCGGAACACGTTAAAAAATAGACCAAGATTCGCTAATTTTTTAATTTATAGGCAAAGAATCCCACCTAGTTCGTTCTAGGTGGGATTCTTTTATTTCTTAACAGAGGTCGCAAGTCATTTCCCTTTCATCTTAGAAAGTAGACTCTTTCCAACTCACACTACAATCCAAGACTTGTTGCCTTTCTTCTTGATTGCGGCCTTCAATCTGGTCAATCAAAATCTTTGTAGCCTGTTGTCCTTCTTCAAAGGCGGGCTGAACCAGCGTCGAAACACTTGGAGAAGAAAAGCAAGTCCACTCCGTATTGTCAAAACCAATCAACCCAACTTGTGGCAAGTTATAGTTCAACTCTTTGATAACGGTAAAGACTAGAGGTAGGGCCCAACAGTTAGGAACAAATACCAGAGTTTTTTCATCGAGATTGATTTCTTTTTGTAAAAATTCCTTAATTTGTTCCAAATTCGTATGCTTATCTTCAATGGTTAGACTGGCGTGGCGCATATTAGCATCTGTTAAAGCATCCACAAAACCACTTGCCCGCTCAATCCGAGTACTCAAACGACTCGTATCCGCTGTAATCAAAAGAAAATGCTCATAACCTTTTTCGATACAGGACTGGGTCATGTCATAAACGGCATCATAGTTATTGGTTTTGACCCAGCTAGTCCGGTGTTCATAGAGCTGACTATCAAAAAAGACCATTTTCTTCTTTTTCTCATCGATGATACGAGAATATTTTCGGAAATTAGAGGTCGGCTGAATAATAAAGCCGTCTACTCCCAAGAGAAGCATGCTTTCAATATACCGGTCCTCACTCTCTTGGCTGTAATTACTATTTCCTATCATTACCTGGTAGCCATTCTGGCTGGCGATATCCTCAATTCCCTTAACAATTTGGTTTGAGAAACTGTTGGTAATATCACCAATCAAAACACCAATTAATTTTGTTCGTTTGGAGTTTAAGCTACGCGCAACAATGCTCGGTTTGTAATTTGTTTCATGAATAACTTTTTCAATCTTTTCACGTGTCTCTCGGGACATTTTTTCATATTTCCCGTTTAGGTAAAATGACACGGTTGTTTTCGAGGTCTGAGCCATTTCTGCAATGTCTTTTATGGTCAGTTTCTTCTCCAATCTAAAACACCTCCTACCAATACTTATTATAACATATTCACTATTCAAAATACCTATTTCTAGCACTGCAAGCGAATCATTCTCTCATTTATTTTATCATATACTAGACATTTCCCACGCATTTTTGTTCCGTCAACGAGGCATAATTTTTCACCTACACAAATATCCTCGCTTAATAACAAAATCAGCTTGTCTGTTTCGTCATTTTTCACTTCAAAAGCCAGAGCATTTTCCACTTCACGACCATCTGTCTGGTAGACAGAATGAAGGATGATTTCAAAACTCTCATGCGCAATGATGGTATAATCCAGCATCTGATTCTCAAAGAATTGGCGCTTGGTGAGTTTGCTACTTTTTTCAAGTTCATTGTATTTAGGAGAAATAATGGTAGCTTCTAAATCAAAATCAACTTCACTCCATAGTCTCAACCGATTGATTTTCCCATCTTGATAGGTCACATCCTTGTCAAGAATAAACTGGGTCAACGCCTCATGCTGACCTTGACACCTGATATCATCTACCAAGAGCCAGACATCCTCTGCCAACATGAGGATTTTTCTCCTGTAAAGATAAGGCAAATCAGGATCTACTGACAAATAAGCCCCCTCAATATAATGCACTCCCTCTCTTTCTTTGTGGTGACAAAACAGGGAGTGAGGATAGTATTCATATTCCCAGGATCCCGTGATCCTTTCTGGAGCTTTCCCATCTACCATACAGGTCGAATGACTCCAAGCACTCTTTAAGAGATAACGTTCATCTATCTCCCGATAAGAATAACGCCCAGCATCTATGAAAATCGGTTGGCCTTGATACTGTAAGCAAAAACTATTCTCGTCACTATGGCTATGGGCACTTCCCAGCGGACCGTTTTTGAAAAATAGATAACGATGTTCATCCTTAATGCAGACATGTCCAGAGTCTTCAAAGATCATGGACTTAGGCTGCCAAGCTCTCTTTTCAAATTCCTGCAGTCGCTTGACCTTTTCTCGCCCTAGGAACAAGAGGTTAAGCAAATCAACTTTAACATCCAGACCGTTAAGAAGATCTTCCTTGTTCAAAACCACAGCAGACAGGCTCAAAATCTCTGTCGTTTCTGTAGAATCGCTATCACCAAAAGCTAAGGTCCGTCCATCTAATCCTGTCATCATTTGAATATAGGTCGCCATCTTTTCCAGCAACTCTTGAAAGCTATCTTGCAAGTCTGGAAGCAATATACACAAGTCCAGCAAGGCTTTATAAACCTCTACATGATAGAGAATCGACTGTTCAAACTGGCTTCCATCCTCTAAAATCTGCGTCTCAATTTGCTGTTTCAACTCCTCTGAAGCAAAAAGGTAAACATCTTCTAAATCCATCTTATCTGAAAAGAAATGATAGATAGCAAGCATAGGAATTGTTTGTAAAATTCCCCAGTTACTAAGGGTGTACTTGGCGCGATAGTGGCTTTTCATAAAGTCAATCTGCTTTTCTAGACTGACCAAAATTTTCTCTAGTTCTTCCTCTTCTAGCAAGTCAAATTTCGAGAAGAGCAAGAGTAGTTTTAACCAAGTAAAGGAACGAATGCCCGTATCCAAGGTTCTGGTCATCAAAGATTGAGGAGAAAACTCTCTCACCTGCTCAATCCAATCAAATAGAAAGAACTTGCACTTTTGAATATAGCCCTTATCTCCTTCTACCAGATACCCTATCATAAACTGCAAGAGATATTCTTGTCGATTGAGCATATAAGCCCATTCTGGATCATCTTCAAATACTTGATTCCACACCATCGGCTGGATTTGATAGATTTTTGAACAAGGTTCCATATCCCAAGGACTATCAAACATAAAACGATTGTCCATCAAGCGTTCAAGGGAACGCTTGACCTTCTCATAGTCTTTTGAACAGTGAGACAAGATATAGTCACGACATTGGTCCCCATCGACTCTTTCAAAAAATTGTCTTCTTTCTTCTTTCATTATCTATTACCAGAAAAAGAACTACTTAAAAAGCAGTTCTTTTGTCTTTCCCATTACACTTTCCTTTTCTACATAGATGACGACTCCTTTTGCAATCTGCAAAGAGATCAAGTCATCTTTGATAGAAATGATTTTTCCATGAATTCCAGACAACAACAACACTTCATCATCAGGTTTTAAAGAAGCAAGATACTCTTGTCGTTGCTCCATCTGTTTGCGAAGCAACTTTTGCTGACGAATAGATTGAAAGCTTGACAGTAAAAGGGGGCTAACTGCCAAGACAATCACTATTCCATAAAACAATGTCGTATTCATTAAGCTAGAATCTTAAGCCAGCTTCCGATAATTCCGATGATAACTGTTAAAATAACGAGTTTATATGTTGTCCATTTCTTTTCTTTGATCAAGTAGTAAACTAAAAGTGTAAAGAGGGCTGGTAGAAGAGCTGGAGCAACCTTATCAAGCATTCCCTGAATGCTTACGATACTTTGTTTAGCGTCTGCTTTTACTTCCCCTGCAGCAAAGGTGATTGGCACCATAATCTTCACAGAAGTCGCTGCCAAACCAGCAATTACAGTTACACCGATAATATTGGCAATACGAGAAATCGTTGCCATCTGTTCGCTCAGTTTATCAATCACAGTTGTTCCTAGTTTGTATCCATACAGACCAGTTGACAATTTAATAGCGGTCAAAATCGTATTCATCGCTAGGAAGAACAAGATTGGACCGACAACCAAGCCTTCTTGAGCAAACGAAGCTGCGATGGTTGAGAACAATGGAGCTAAACAAAATTGTGAAAGAGAATCCCCAATACCTGCCAATGGTCCCATCAAGGCCATCTTGATGCTACGTGTTTCTTTTGCTGGGCGACCATTTTCCAACATTACAAGGTGCAAGCTGGTAATAAAAGGCAGGAAGTGTGGGTTGGTATTATAGAATTCACAGTTTTCTTCCAAGGCTTGGTAGAAACCTTCCTGATCCGCTCCATAGTGTTTTTTCAAAGCAGGATACATTACATTGGCATATCCCAACCCTTGATAGTTACTATAGTTAAATCCATTTTGTAAAAAGAATGCCCGCAAAGACGTTTTAAGATAATCACGTTTTGTTAATTTGTTAGATCCAGTCATCGTGTGCTTCCTCCTCTACCACATGATCCGCTGTTTTTGGCTTGTTATAAAATTCAATCAAAGCAAAGATAGTACCTACAATTGCGATACCAATTGTTGGGATGTTTAGATAAGCCGCACAAACATATCCCAACAAGACAAACGGAATCAACTCTTTCTTAGCCATCACTGACAAGATCATCGCAAAACCGATAGCTGGGAGCATTTTACCAGCAACTGTCAAACCTGTAAGCAATACTGGCGGAATGTAATCTACGAGTTTTAACAAGGTATCCATTGAAAGGGCACCCAAGCAACCCAAGGTAAATCCAATAAAGGCAAACAACCAAATTGTTGCATTTAGAGTGAACTTGAATTTCTTCAAATTATGGTTTTTCAAGTGCTTCATCGCCGTTTCAGGCGCCCCAGCACGTACAGTGTAGGCGAAAGTTTGTAAGAATTGAATCGCCACAGCAATCGGAGTAGAGAGAGCAAGAGCCGCTTCTGGACTGACTTTACCAGCACTAGTGATAGCCATCAAGGTACCAAAGATACCAGGTCCGATTGGGTTTGGTGGAACAGTACCTCCAGCACCAACACCGAATCCCATATAAGCCAATTCACCAATAGCTCCCATTGCAAGAGCAGTAGGCAAATCACCTAGAATAATTCCGACACCAAATGACAGAACAATACATCTATTGGTGTAAATCCCTAACAGCATTCCACTAAAACAGAAAGCTGTCCATAATCCAATTAAAATCGCTTGAAATACATTAATCGACATAACAATCTCCTCTTTTAAATATAGTCCAGAATGTTGACTTCAACAGCTCCATCATTTCCTGTTGGAGTTGTTTTCGTATTAAATGTTACTTGATGCGTTTGACTCAATTCCTTAAGAGCTACCTTGTCCTCTTCACCCAGGAAGATGGAGCGTGTCACTTGCTCTTTACCAGAGGCATTGTGAATGTTCCCAATATTGATTTCTTTGATAGGGACACCACCTTCTACCAAGGTTAAAGCGTCCTTCACATCCTTTACAACAATAAAAATTGTTTGAGCAGGGTTAGCCTTGTGAATGATATCAATCACCTTTTGTAAAGGGAAGAAACGCATAGCAACTGAGTCTGGCACAACTGTTTTCATCAGAGTTTGTTGCATCTTGTCCGTGCTCACTTCGTCATTGGCGACAATGACCGTATTACAACCTAAGTATTTTACCCAAAGTTGTCCTTGCCCGTGAATCAACCGTTCATCGATACGGGTCATAATAATATTTGGCGTTGTCATATTTCTCCTCCTACCAATATAGGTTCCAGTCTTTGTAGAAACGGATAAGCGCTTCTAGGTAATAGTAGTCACCCCAGATATTGCCTTCATCCACTCCTTTACCTGAATGCCATGAGTACACACCGTGGAGGAGACTTGTCCCACCAGGGGTAAATTGATCATTTGCATAATGTTCGATCAAGGAACGAAGCATGGCATGCATAGCATGTTTATAAATATCTTTGTCAGCATCCACCTCTGGGAGATGTTTTAACATTTCATGAATCCCACAGACGGCGATAGCTGTTGCTGAAGAATCTCGTGATTGATCACTACCATCATTAAAAATCAAATCCCAATAAGAAACATGATCTTTTGGCAGACGATTCAAGAAATAATTGGTTACACCCTTAAACAAGTCAAAGCAGGACTCGTCTTTCAGATAACGATAAGTCAAAGGAATACCATAGACTCCCCATGATTGACCACGTGCCCAGCATGAATCATCACTATACCCTTGTCTCGTTACACCTTTAAGGGGTTGACCTGTCTCAGGATCAAAATAGAAGGTGTGGAAGGACGAAGCGTCATCACGGATTACATTATTAGCTGAAGCATAGAAATGACTTTCTGCAATATCGTAGTATTTTTGATTGCCTGTTTCTTGATAAGCAAAGAACAAGAGTTGAATATTGAGCAAGCAGTCGATAATCAAACGGTAATGTTCTTTTTTGCCCAAGTCTCCCCAAGCCTGAATGAAGCCACCTTTTTCTTGATAGCGTTCAATCAACTTATCTGCAGCTTTCAAGGCTGCTTCTCTAGCCTCTCCATCTCCATCTCCATTTATCTTATATTCAGCCATACAAGACGGTGTGTACAAGAAACCGAGATCATGGTGATCCAACTCTACTCTCTTATTGACACGCTCCAGAAAAGAAAGAACATTTTTATGTGCCATGTTTTTAAATGCATCCTGTTGACTGTATTCATAAGCCAACCACAGTTCTCCCGTCCAGAAACCATTGGTCCATTCTGTGTTATCCATAATTGGATAGACATTATCAAAGGTAGCTGGTGTGGGGAAATCTTCCTTGAAATAGTCAAGGTTGAGTTCTAACTGCCTAATAACCTTTTCAATTGCCTGACCGACTTCTTCTTTCGTCAGAAGTGGTACTTCTAAGAAGCGCTCAGGCGATTTTATTTCTTCAATCGTAATCTTTTTTATCATTCTTTAATCCTTTAAATACCTGATTCGAAATCTTCTTCCTCTGCCTCTACATCAGTTGAAAACAATTCTTTACCATTTACGACTCCACTTTGGGCCGCTGCCACTGCTTTATCAGCAACTTCATCAAATCCATGGGCCATTCTAGCAAAGACTGCTTCCATTAACATGGCCAAGTTCAAACCTGAGAGAACATTCATTGTTTTGGTTGGATTTTCTACCATTATAGTAGAAGAAACCTTAAATGGTGTCCCTCCCAAGAGATCACTTAGGATTAAAACTTTTTCTTCATTTGAAATTGCAAGTAAGATTTTTTGCTTGAGTTCATCTGCTGACATTCCTTCCACAAAGTCAATCGCCTCCACATTTTCTTGATCGCCTGCAATCAATTGTAAAGAACTATAAATCCCTGTGGCAAAATGTCCATGCCCTACAAGTACAATTTTCATCTTTTCTCCTTCCTTGTTTGAGTTTACCGGTTTACTTTACATTTCCCATTGTAAACCTTTATTTTTATCTTGTCAATAGTTTTTTTAAAAAAATATTAGCGCTTTCATTGTTTATTTAACCATTATAATAGACAGAAATTTCAAAATCTTCCGTTTTTTAGGAAAAAAAAGATTTTAAGAAATATAAACATTTAATTATTGACAAAACCGGTTTACTAGAATATAATTTGGTTATAGAGAAGTCTTAACAAATTTGAAAGGAAGTATCAAATGACAAATACATCATTCTCAATTGAGCAGTTTTCTTTAAAAGGAAAAATTGCTCTCATTACAGGCGCTTCTTATGGAATTGGATTTGCGATTGCCAAGTCCTATGCAGAAGCGGGTGCTACTATCGTCTTTAACGATATCAATCAAGACCTGGTCAATAAAGGGATTGAAGCTTATCGTGAAGTTGGCATAGAAGCCTATGGGTATGTCTGTGACGTGACAGACGAGAACGGTATCCAAGCCATGGTCAAGCAAATCGAACAAGAGGTTGGTGTCATTGACATCCTCGTTAATAATGCTGGTATTATCCGCCGAGTTCCAATGTGCGAAATGAGCGCCGCTGATTTCCGTAAGGTCATCGATATTGACTTAAACGCACCATTTATCGTTTCAAAGGCAGTTATTCCTTCTATGATAAAGAAAGGGCATGGAAAGATTATCAATATTTGTTCGATGATGAGCGAACTGGGACGTGAAACAGTTAGCGCTTATGCTGCCGCTAAAGGGGGCTTGAAAATGTTGACCCGCAACATTGCGTCTGAATACGGTGGAGCCAATATCCAATGTAACGGAATTGGACCGGGTTATATTGCCACTCCTCAAACAGTACCTCTTCGTGAGTTACAAGAAGATGGTTCTCGCCACCCATTTGACCAGTTCATCATTGCAAAAACACCTGCTGCACGTTGGGGGAATCCTGAAGATTTGATGGGCCCTGCTGTCTTTCTCGCTAGTGATGCCAGCAATTTTGTCAATGGCCACATCCTATATGTAGATGGCGGTATCTTAGCCTACATCGGAAAACAACCTGAGTAACAATAGAAAGAAGATCTTATGAAAATCGCATTAATCAATGAAAATAGTCAAGCTAGCAAGAATCACATTATTTACGATAGTCTGAAAGAAGCAACAGATAAAAAAGGCTACCAATTATTTAACTATGGTATGCGTGGAGAAGAAGGTGAAAATCCATTAACATACGTACAAAACGGACTAATGGCTGCTATCCTTTTAAATACAAAAGCAGTCGACTTTGTTGTTACCGGCTGTGGTACAGGTGTAGGGGCTATGCTTGCTTTGAACAGCTTCCCTGGTGTTGTCTGTGGTCTAGCAGTGGACCCAACTGACGCTTACCTTTATTCTCAAATCAATGGTGGTAACGCCTTGTCTATCCCTTATGCCAAAGGATTTGGCTGGGGGGCAGAACTGACCCTCAAATTGATGTTTGAACGCTTATTTGCTGAAGAAATGGGCGGTGGCTACCCAAGAGAACGTGTAATCCCTGAACAACGCAACGCTCGTATCTTAAACGAGGTGAAACAAATCACCCACAATGATTTGATAACCATCCTTAAAACAATCGACCAAGACTTCCTCAAAGACACCATCTCTGGCAAATACTTCCAAGAATACTTCTTTGAAAACTGCCAAGATGATGAAGTCGCTGCTTATTTGAAAGAAGTATTAGCCAAGTAAAGCTATTCTAAACCAGAAAGGAACTAATGGATGACGAAAATCTTACTGTTTGGCGAACCATTAATTCGAATCTCACCATTAGATGCCACCAGTATCGGCGATCATGTTGCCAGTTCGACTTATTTTGGCGGATCAGAAATTAATATCGCTTGTAATTTGCAAGCCCTGGGTATCTCAACGAAAGTCTTTACCGCACTCCCTGCCAACGAGATTGGAGATCGTTTTATTACATTCTTGAAACAGCACCAAATCGATACCAGTTCAATCTATCGGCTTGGCGATCGAATCGGCCTCTACTATTTGGAGAACGGCTTTGGTTGTCGTCAAAGTGAAGTTTTCTACGATCGTAAGCATACGAGCATCAGTCAGATTCGGCCAAACATGCTAGATATGGATTCTCTCTTTCAGGGGATTAGCCATTTTCATTTTAGTGGAATCACCGTAGCTATCGGTCAAGAGGTTCGTACGCTCCTTCTCCTACTCTTGGAAGAAGCCAAGCGCCGAGGGATTATCGTTTCAATGGATCTCAATCTGAGAACAAAGATGATTTCAGTCCTAGAAGCCAAGTATGAATTTTCTAAGTTTGCTCGTTTCGCTGATTATTGCTTTGGTATTGATCCTCTCATGATTGATGACCAAAATCTAGAGATGTTCCCAAGAGACAGAGCTAGCCTAAAAGAGGTGGAAAATCGCATGCAACTTTTAAAAAAAACCTATGGTTTCAAGGCCATTTTCCATACCCTCCGCTCTAGTGATGAGCAAGACAAAAATGTCTATCAAGCCTATGCTCTGGGAGAACGATTTGAAGAGTCTGTCCAACTAAAAACTGCAGTCTATCAACGAGTTGGTAGCGGGGATGCCTTTATCTCTGGTGCCCTTTACCAACTACTCCATCATTCCTCCCTAAAAACTAGCATTGACTTTGCAGTTGCCAGTGCCACTCTCAAATGTACTCTTCCAGGAGACCATCTCTCCACTCCCGCAGCTAGTATTGAAAAATTACTGGAAAATGCACAAGATATCATTCGTTAGGAGAATTACATGACCAAATCAGATACGATTATTGAACTAAAAAAACAAAAAATTGTCGCTGTCATTCGAGGAAATACAAAGGAAGAAGGACTACAAGCTTCGATTGCTTGTATCAAGGGCGGTATCAAAGCTATTGAAATTGCCTATACCAATCAGTATGCAGGGCAAATCATCAAGGAACTTGTAGACTTGTATCAGGACGATCAGAGTGTTTGTATCGGTGCAGGTACTGTGCTTGATGCCGTAACTGCTAGAGATGCCATTCTAGCCGGAGCAAATTACGTTGTTTCTCCATCTTTCCATGCTGAAACTGCAAAAATGTGCAATCTTTACAGCACACCGTACATTCCAGGCTGTATTACCCTCACAGAGATAACGACTGCACTTGAAGCCGGTAGTGAAATCATCAAACTCTTCCCAGGTAGTGCTCTCAGTCCATCATATATCTCTGCAGTCAAGGCGCCAATCCCACAAGTTTCCGTAATGGTAACCGGAGGAGTCGGCCTAAATAACATTCCTCAATGGTTCGCTGCTGGTGCAGACGCCGTTGGAATTGGTGGCGAACTCAATAAACTCGCTTCCCAAGGCGACTTTGACCGCATCAGCGAGATTGCCAAACAGTATGTTACACTCAGATAAAATGAAGTGAAAAAGGATAAGTGTTAACTTATCCTTTTTTAAAAGAAAAATCCGAAGATGTTTGACCTTCTTCGGATTTTTTCTATTTTCCACAGTTTCATGTGATTCATCTAGATGATGAACAAATCAGTTGTTCTTTCCTCTGCGGAACAGATAAACCGCCCCAAGTAGCAATAGCCCTAGACTTGCCAAGATTGACTGACCTTCTCCTGTATGAGGGAGATTCTTTTGATCCAAATGGTTCTTTTCTTCTTCAGATTTTTCCTTTTCTTTTGAATCCTGAGTTTGTGGCTGAGCTGCTTTTTCTAACTTTTTAAAGACTTCCTGATCTGGCGCTGATTCCTGGGTTTCAGGATTGTAGTAGGCAACCTTATAGTCATCCCCTTCTTTTCGAATAGTATAGACTCCACGTTTCAAGACTTGGAATTGGTTGGAAATAGTAGAGACAGAATCATCATATTTCACAATGCCCCAAACTCCTTGTTTGGCATCATAAACAGACTGAAGGGTCTCATTGTTATCGATGAGGCTACTTTCTAACTCTTTTACCATTTGATTGAAGGTGGCACGATCCACGTTAGGGATGAGCATATAGCCATAAGAATCTCCATTTTGCTTATGAGCCTGACTAATCGTAAGAAATTCATTTTCGACTTCCTTGTCTGACTGTCCTTCATTGATATCCTTCCAAGATCCCTTTTGGACAGCCTTACTCATACTGATTGAACTCTTCTTAAAGAAAAAGTAACCAATATTCTTTTTCGAATTGGACGATTCTAAAAAGACACTTTGGGTTTCAGGATAATCCTTTTCTTGTTCTGGGAGGGAGGCTTCTTTATCATTGACATAGACTTTATATGGATCACTTGATTCCAGTTTTCTCTGGTCAATTGTAGTTGCAGCAGTATCTGTTGAAGTGTTCTGGATATTGCTTCCTAAAAAGGCAATCTTATCCTTCAGCATAAACCAGCTCTTATGAGCAGTCAATGTTTGATTCCAGTTAGTGAAATCCATGGTTGCTGTCGCATTGGCCTCATCTAGTTTGCTCGTTCCAACGAAAGCAGACGGTAGAACTTTACCTGTATCACTATCCAATCTCTTAGCATCCGTCTCTGTCGTACCAGGCATCTTATAGGGATTAACTGTTGGCCAGTAGCCATCGCTATAGTGACTCAAATCACCATTATAGAGATAGAACATCCCATCACTTGTATACCAACCACGTTTGTTTTCCTTGTTCATGTGTTCGTAATTCAAGGTACGACTGGAAAAGAGTGACAAGCCAAATCCAAACCCTTTCTCTGCATTGTACATAGCTGTTTTATCCATCTTGTTAAAGGCAGATAGGTAACTTGTTCTTGGAGTACTTGCGACTTCAGCATCGCTTAACAAGGATTGCATCAAACTGATATCCTTATAAGTCTTCAAATTCTTAAAGACATCATAATAACTATCTGATTGAACAATGGTCTTCACAAGACTCTGCAACCGTTGTTTGGTTTCTCCTTCAGACATATCCGCTATCCGGTGAATCCCTCTTAGTACTTCTACTGCGGCCACATGCCCCTCGCTATTTGCACGACTGATAGAGCGGCCACGACTCATATCCATCAGCTCTCCATTCACTAGCAAAGGAGCAAACGATTTATCAATCCAGTGGTACATGGTTTGCATTTTATCTTTATCGATTGGGCTCTTGGTCTTTTGAATAACTGGCAACAGTTGAGACAGGCCATCAATCAAGACATTTCCATAAGCACCCGTATAGGCAACATTGGTGTGGTCGATATAAGATCCATCCTGATAAAAACCTTCGCCTTGGTCTACCAACTTAAACACTTGCTCAATCGAACGAATGGTAGAAGAAATTTCTTGGTCATCCTTGCGCAGTAAACCAGCTATTACTTTTACCCTTCCCATATCCACTAAGTTTCCACCTAGGGCCTTAAATGGGTTATCAGTCGTCTTTCGGAAATGTTCGGGATCTGGCACAAATTTTTCAATCACATCTGTATATTTTTTTATTTCCTCATCTGAGAAGTATTCTTTCATCAGAGACAAGGTATTGTTGATGGCACGAGGTGTACCGATTTCATAATCCCACCAGTTCCCAACAATGCTCTTTTCACTATTGTAGACATGTTTATGCATCCATTCCATGGAATCCCTAACTGTTCGAATGACGGTTTCATCTTGATAATAACGAGAAGAAGGATTGGTCACTTGCTTGGCCATCTCCTCTAATTTCCGATAAGTGGCAGTCAGATTCGCAGACGTTTTATAATTTGAAAATTTTTCCCACAAATAGGTGCGGTCCGCCTGACTTGAAATACTGGATAGGCTATCAGCTACCTTTCCTTCCAGCTCCTGGTTTAACTTGGCCATCTGTTCATTTTTAGAATCATAGTATTGATTCCCAGCGATGATGCCATTCCAGTCATCCAAACGGTCTGTGTATGCATCCTTAACAGAGGCTAGAATCTTCAAAGGAATCTTTTTCACTTCCTTGCCATCTTTACTGACAATGACATTGGTTGCCCCTTCCTTAAGAGGTTCTAAAATTCCATTTTTGACTGAAGCAACGTCAGGATTTTCTACCTTATAAGTATAGTCCGCAAGAGCAAAAACATGTTTTTTCCCAATTGGTAAATCAATCTTTTCCTCAAGCTGTTTATCTGTTTGAGAATCCTCAGAAGGCTGGTCTGCTACCTCTACCAGCTCAATATCCTTAAAGGAAACAGCCCCTGTTCCCGTTTCATAGAATAACTCCAGCTTGATTTTATCAACATCTAAAGTCGGGCTATAGTCTGCTTCAATAGTCTGCCAGTCCTTTGTTCCCGACGTTGTTGCAGAATTCCACAATTGCTTGTCCTTACCACTTTCCTCAATGATACGAACCTTGGCAATACCCACTTTATTGTTTGTCTTAATCTTGAAACGCAGCTTATACTTTTTCTTAGCTTCAATAGGGACCATACGGTGAACTACAGCTCGTAGCTTCTCCGAACTAGAGATCGTTACAGCCCCGTCCTTAGCTTCAATGACCCGAGTTGAAGCGTCACCAGAACTGTTCTTCTGGTCAACCCAAACTGACCAGCCCTTGGCTTTACTTCCTGTCCAAGGACTGGTTCCGTCCTCTGTCTGAATAAAATCACCATTTTCAACTAAATTTTTAGCATCCCTTTGCTGAGGCTGGGGATTTTTCTGACCTTGCTGAATGGTATTCGTAGTTGTTTCTTCCGCTCCAACTGTCATATAATGGTTTAATAAAAAACCTGATAAAACAAGTGAAGACAGACTCACAATGAGCTTCTTTGTTTTTGTTTGCATGTATACACTCCAATAAACATATTGTAAAATCAATAGGAACTAAATCTCAAAAAGGAGATCTATAACAACTAAGTAAACCGGTTTAATTAAATCATACCATTTTTAATGTTGTTTGTAAACGATTTCTATCATCATAATTTCCAATTTCTTGCAACCTCTCCCATCCGACTCGACGAAAATAGTAAAAACTGTTACAATGTAGAAAAAGAAAAGAGGCTCTCATGACTTCACTCTATGATTTTTCAGTTTTAAACCAAAACAACCAAGTAATCCCCTTGGATAACTATCGTGGTAACGTTCTCTTGATTGTCAACACTGCTACCGGATGTGGGTTAACCCCCCAGTACCAGGGACTTCAAGAACTCTATGAACGCTATCAAGATCAGGGCTTTGAAATCCTAGATTTCCCTTGCAATCAGTTTATGGGACAAGCACCCGGTAGCGCAGAGGAGATTAATAGTTTCTGTAGCCTACACTATCAGACTACTTTTCCTCGTTTTGCCAAGGTCAAGGTCAACGGCAAGGAAGCAGATCCTCTCTTCCTTTGGTTAAAAGACCAGAAATCTGGCCCACTAGGAAAACGAATTGAATGGAATTTCGCTAAGTTTCTCATTGGTCGAGATGGGCAAGTTTTTGAGCGCTTCTCTTCCAAAACAGACCCCAAAACCATTCAAAAATGTATCCAAAAATTACTCTAATTTCTTTTTAAAATGCATCCTTTCATTTAGTTTGAGCCCTGAAAGGATGCGTTTTTTCTTTAAAAAGTAACTTATTTTCTTTAATTTATATTTATTTTTTGCTTTTTTGCTATTGCATTTCTTTCATTAATTTAGTATATTTGTTATATTAAAAACTTTTAGTCATTTTAAGGAAAAAATGGCCTATTAAATTTTTTATCTTAAAATGAAAGCGCTTTATAAACAGGAGGTAAGGTGGCTTACAAATTATCAGAGAGTTTTTTCATTAAATCAAGTTGTAACCAAGTCAGACTTGGGCTCGGGTAGTAGCTGACTGCCTTTCTAAAAACTAGGAGAATATTATGAATCGATACCTTTTTGAAAAAGGGCAAACTTTTAGCATTCGGAAGTTAACTGTGGGAGTAGCCTCTGTCATCGTCGGACTGGCATTTTTTGCTTCTGGAACCGTGCGTGCAGACGAAACGTCTCCTGCCACAAGATCCAATTTAGATCAGCAAATTGAACAAGTCGCAGGTATAGAAGAGACCAAGGCTGAACCAGTCAAAGAAGAAGGCCGTGTAGAAGCTGAAAAACAAGAAACACCTGTTGCAGATACTAACAGTGCTGACTTGCTCCCTGAAGACATTCAGGACCGTGCCTATCCAGACACACCTGTCAAAGAACTCGATACGACTACTATCGTTGACCAGAAAGCTAGTCCAAGAGTAGAAACTAAGAGCATTCTAAAGGACAAGGAAGAAGCTCCAAAAGAAGCTGAGAATGGAAACCGTGCTATTATAAAAGGTGGAGAAGATCTCAAACATATCAACTACGAGGGACAACCTGCTACTGCTGCTACTATGGTTTACAGCACTTACAATGCAGGAGAGCAACGCTACCTCGTTTCAGGATCTGGTATCTTTGTTGCACCTAATTTGATTCTTACCGTTGCTCATAACTTCCTAGAAGCCAATAAAGAAACTGGCGAAGGTCACATTCGTGGTGGAAAATCTGCCCAGTTCTACTATAACGTTGGTTCAAACAGCGAAAAGAAAAACTCACTTCCATCTTCTGGAACTACGGTTCTATTTAGAGAAAAGGACATCCATTTCTGGAACAAGAAGGAGTTTGGAAAAGGCTATAAAAACGACCTTGCTCTTGTAGAAGCTCCTATTCCTCTTCCAATTGCTAGTCCAAACAAAGCAGCAACCTTTGCACCTTTAGCGGATCACAAGACGCATCAGCCGGGAGAAGCCATTAGTACGATTGGCTACCCAACAGACTCGAGCTCAAAAGAGTTAAAACAGCCTATCCTAGCTGGCCAACTTTACAAGGCAGATGGGACTATCCGATCTGTTGAGTCCTATGATGATAAGGGAACGACTGGTATCACCTACAAAACCACTTCTGTATCTGGTTTGTCTGGTGGCGGGATTGTCGATAGCCAAGGAAAAGTTCTGGGGGTTCACCAACACGGAACCGTTGACAATGGTGTGGCTGAAAAGGATCGCTTTGGTGGCGGACTCGTCCTTTCACCTGAACAACTGAAATGGGTGAAGGACATGATTGCCAAGTATGGTGTGAAAGGCTGGTACCAAGGAGATAACGGAAATCGTTACTACTTTACTGATGAGGGGCGTATGCTTCGGAACGAAACAGCTGTTATCGGAAGCAACGAATATTCCTTCAACCAAGATGGGATTGCTAGCTTGACCAAGGGAGTTGAATACGGTCGTGTGGTTATTCAACACGAAGACGAAGAAGGAAATCCTGTCAAAGATAATGATACTTTTATCGAACAGACAGCTGTGGATTCTCCATTTGACTACAATTTCAAAAAAGAAATCGAGAAGACGGACTTCTATCAGAAGAATAAAGATAAATACGAAATTGTATCCATTGATGGCGTAGCAGTCAATAAACAGCTAAAAGATGCATGGACTGAAGAGCACAATGTTGTCAGCAAAGCGCCTGCCGGTACACGTGTCATCAAGGTGGTCTATAAAGTCAACAAAGGCTCTTTCAAAGTTTACTACCGTCAAAAAGGAACAGCTACTGAGCTAGCGGAAGCGACAGTTGATAACAATGAAGGTCAAGAGTACGACGTTTCCTTTGTCAACACCTTCCATGCAAAAGACATTGCTGGCTACCGTCCAGTAAAAGCTAGCTTGGAAGCAAGAATCCAGCAAAAAGGTGTGAATGAAGTCGTCTTTGAATACGAACCAGTCGCTGATACAGCTAATCCAACGACTCCGACTCCACCAGTTGCTCATCCAGAAGATAAGGAAACCGAGATTGGCAATCATGGACCTCTTCCAAGCAAGGCCCAACTTGATTACCACAAGGAAGAATTGGCAGCCTTCATCCACTATGGAATGAACACTTATACCAATTCTGAATGGGGAAATGGGAAAGAAGACCCCCGATACTTCAATCCAACCAACTTGGATACTGACCAGTGGATTCGCACTTTGAAGGAAACGGGCTTCAAACGAACCATTATGGTTGTTAAGCACCACGACGGATTCGTTGCTTATCCATCTAAGTACACCAACCATACCGTAGCTGCTAGCCCATGGAAAGATGGAAAGGGTGACCTTCTCGAAGAAGTTTCCAAGTCTGCTAGCAAGTACGACATGAATATGGGTGTTTACTTGTCACCATGGGATGCCAACCATCCAAAATACCATGTCGCAACCGAAAAAGAATACAACCAGTACTATCTCAACCAACTAAAAGAAATCCTTGGAAATCCAAAATACGGAAATAAAGGGAAATTTATCGAGGTTTGGATGGACGGTGCGCGTGGTAGCGGTGCCCAAAAAGTGACCTATACCTTTGATGAATGGTTCAAATACATCAAAGAAGCTGAAGGAGATATTGCTATCTTCTCTGCTCAACCGACAAGCGTTCGCTGGATCGGAAATGAACGGGGGATCGCAGGTGACCCTGTCTGGCATAAAGTCAAGAGAGCCAACATCACAGACAATGTGAAAAACGAATACCTCAACCATGGTGACCCAGATGGTGATATGTACTCTGTAGGAGAAGCCGATGTTTCGATCCGTTCCGGTTGGTTCTACCATGACAATCAACAGCCGAAATCACTCAAAGAGCTGATGGATATCTACTTCAAGTCTGTTGGTCGTGGAACCCCACTCCTTCTCAACATTCCACCAAATAAAGAAGGAAAATTCGCAGATGCAGATGTAGCTCGCTTGAAGGAGTTCAAAGCAACCCTAGACCAAATGTATGCGACTGACTTTGCCAAAGGTGCCACTGTAACAGCAAGTTCTACTCGTCAAAACCACCTCTACAAGGAAAGTCACCTGACAGACGGTAAAGATGATACTAGCTGGGCGCTCTCAAATGATGCCACAACCGGTAGCTTTACAGTCGATTTAGGGCAAAAGAGACGTTTTGACGTTGTCGAACTCAAAGAAGACATCGCCAAAGGTCAACGTATCTCTGGTTTCAAGATTGAAGTTGAAATCAACGGTCGCTGGGTTCCATATGGAGAAGGTTCAACCGTGGGCTACCGTCGTTTGATTCAAGGACAACCTGTAGAGGCACAAAAAATTCGTGTGACCATCACAGGAGCACAAGCAACTCCAATCTTGACCAACTTCTCAGTCTACAAGACACCAAGCAGCATTGAGAAGACAGACGGTTACCCTCTTGGACTCGAGTATCATTCAAATACAACCGCTGACAAGGCCGGTACAACTTGGTACAATGAATCTGAAGGTGTTCGTGGCACTTCTATGTGGACCAATCAAAAAGATGCCAAAGTAAGCTATACCTTCACAGGAACCAAGGCCTATGTCGTCTCTACAGTCGACCCAGGTCATGGAGAAATGTCCGTCTACGTTGATGGCCAAAAAGTTGCGGATGTGCAAACTAAGAACAGCAGCCGTAAACGCAGCCAAAAAGTCTTTGAGACAGGTGATTTAGCACCTGGCCAACATACCATTACCCTTGTTAATAAAACAGGTGAACCAATTGCTACAGAAGGAATCTACACCCTAAACAATGATAGTAAAGGGATGTTTGAACTTGAGTCTACCAACTACGAAGTCGAAAAAGGAAAACCAGTCACTGTTAAGATTAAGCGTGTTGGTGGAAGCAAGGGGACTGCTACTGTGCGCTTCATCACAGAACCTGGAACTGGGGTTCACGGTAAAGTTTACCAAGATACAACTCAAGATGTGACTTTTGAAGATGGAGAAACAGAAAAGACTGTTACCATCCCAACGATTGACTTTACAGAACAAGCCGACTCTATCTTTGACTTTAAAGCCAAGCTCACTTCTGTTTCTGATGGTGCCTTGCTCGGTTTTGCTACCGATGCAACCATCCAAGTGATGAAAGCTGAATTGCTAATCAAGGATCAAACAAGCTATGATGACCAAGCTAGTCAGTTGGATTACAGTCCTGGCTGGCACCATGAAACCAATTCCGCAGATAAGTACCAAAAGACAGAGTCTTGGGCTTCCTTTGGTCGCTTAACTGATGAGCAAAAGAAAAAGACAACCGTAACAGCTTACTTCTACGGTACTGGTCTTGATATCAAGGGCTATGTCGATCCAAATCATGGTATCTACAAAGTCTTTCTAGACGGCAAAGAAGTTCCTTACCAAGATGGCATGGGAAATGCTTCAACCATTGATGGTAAGAAATACTTTAGCGGTCATGCAGCCCAACGCCAAGGCAATCAAACTCTGGTTAGCCTAAAAGGTCTGGACGAAAACTTGCACGCAGTCACCCTTCAACTAGATCCTGATCGAAACGATTTGTCTCAAAATATCGGTATCCAGGTAGACCAATTTATCACTCGTGGCGAAGGCAGCGAACTCTACAGCAAAGCAGATATCATCCAGTCTATCTCGAAATGGAAAGATGATCTGTCCAATTTTGATCCAGCAGGCTTGAAAAATACGGCTACTGCACGCCAAGCTTTCCAAGCAAATCTAGAAAAATTGAGAAACCAACTCAGTGCTGATGCAGTGGATGTTCAAGAAGTCATGTTGACAGTCAGTGCCCTACAAGATATCCTATCCAAGGATGAGAACTATCAAAGAGGCCAAGAGGAGCCTAGTCCAGAGCAACCGGAACAGCCAGAAGAGCCTGAGAAACCTGACCAGCCTGAGCAACCAGCCGAACCAAAACAACCGGAAATTGAGTACGATAAGGCTATGGACAGCTTGACAAAAGCTATCGAGAAAAAAGTCGCTGAGCTTGGATCCAACAAGGAAGCTAAGAAGAAATTATTAGAAATTGCTGACCAAGCCATTGCTGCAATCCAAGAAGCTAAAACTCAGGAAGCAGTCAATCAAGCGCTAGAAACTGCTCTCGAACAAATCAACAAGCTCAAAGCAGCTCAGCCTGAAACTCCAGCTCAGCCTGAAAAGCCAGTTCAACCGGAAAAACCGGCTCAACCTGAACAACCTGCTCAACCTGAGAAACCAGTTCAACCTGAAAAACCTGCTCAGCCTGAGAAACCAGCTCAACCGGAACAACCAACTCAACCTGAGAAACCGGCTCAGCCTGAGAAACCAGTTCAACCGGAAACTCCAGCTCAGCCTGAGAAACCAGTTCAACCGGAAAAACCAGCGCAACCGGAACAACCAACTCAACCTGAGAAACCGGCGCAACCTGAAAAACCTGCTCAACCTGAGAAACCGACTCAACCGGAAACTCCAGCGCAACCTGAGAAACCAATTACTTCTTCAACTCCTGAGGAAGGGGTTAAAGACCTTGTCTTTACACTTCCAAACTTGGAAATCGTCAATAAGGTCGTACCGTTCAAGACGATTCGTCGCGAAACCCCACAATTAGACAAAGGAAAAGTGCAAGTTCTATCAGAAGGAAAAGACGGTCTCTTAGTCGAGTATGTTGAAGTGGACGGTGACAATCGCAAGGTTCTCCAAACAGAAGCAACTCCAGCTCAAGATCGAGTGATTGAGGTAGGTAGCAAACAAAGCTCAGTTGGAACAGAAGCGCCACCAGTTGTAACTCTTCCTGAGTATGTTTTCCCAAGAGAGACTGAAAAACCTGCTCCAGTCGTAACAGATAATTCATCATCAAAAGATGAAAAAGCTCCTGTTACAGCTACGGTCAAAGAAGACAAGGAAAGACTACTCCCTGCAACCGGGGAACAAGAAGCAACTGCCTTCCTCTTCTTGGCAGCTATTACTTCTATCTTGTCTCTCCTTATCTTCCAAAAGAATTTCAAAGACTAATAACCCTCTTTGATTGATTCTTTCTAATTATTCAGTTCCCCCGTTGAGAAGACCATTTGGTCTTCTCTTTTTCTATCTGTAAAATTAAAAAACATCCACAAATATACATGGATGTTTTGGTATGAATCTATAAAGTGAGATGATCATTGAAGATAGCCGTTCTCAAATCCAACCACGTTTTCAAATAAACGCTCATCTAAAAAAGAGAGCCCCCTTGCCTTATCTCATCAGAACTACCATCATAAGTTTCTGCAAGAACTCCACAGATAAAGGATAGCGTTTCGAATTCCAATACCATGAGATCTTCTGACGCTCATAAGCCACCTTTCCTAGATTGGACTTCCCTCTCCCATATCTAGCTCTACTGACTACTATTTTTGAGTCCAGCATAGGCATAGGTTCGATTTCTGGGGCACTCTTTTTCCGTCACCACCCTAAAATAAAAGCGATGCTCCCGCCCATCCTTGGCATTTTCCTTGTTTAAGACAAAGTAGCTTTTCTGATTCATCGCCATGGTGCGTAGGATATCATCGATCAAAAAAGTCAAAGGCACATTCATAGCAGAGTATTTTTGAAAATCCTCTTCAAAACGAATATAGGCTTCTGAAAAATAATCCATCTGCAGTTTGTTTTCATACAACTCTTTTCTAGTCATACACTCCCTCCTCCAACAGTCGAATTTCGAGGACATCTTCTACCTCTACCAGCCTATAGCCCTCATTGGTCCTAATAGATAGAGTTTGAGGTGATAATTCACTCACCTCGCCGATGATCGTGGTTTTCTGCTTCTTTTCCTTGACCACAAAGTATCCCTTTAGTTGCCCGACATACAGCTGCGAAAGCAAGAGTAGCTTCTCAACGGAATTCAAATCTGTCGAAAAAGCAACCCGATTTCTTTCTTCACCGAGTGAACTAGTATGCTCTGAGAGGAAAAAGCCCATCCACTTCTGCATCCCTGGATCTTGATAGTCACGCGCAGATTGAAAAGGTAAATAAGAACGATCAATCATTTTAGTCCATCTAATCCTCCAGCAGAATGCCCCCCAATCAGCTTGCTTCTGGCAAGACTCCTAGAGGCTTCTTCCAGTGCATTGGCCTTTAAGAGGGAGGTAAAACCAAATTGTTCCCGAATGGAGTCAATAGCCGTCTGGAGCCTTTCTTCTTTTTCTAACTTGTCAACATCATCAAAGAGGGAGATCAAGCCAAAGGACTCGTCCACAAATCCTGAATAGTTGACTCCGACACTTCTGACCGCTCCAGAAGTGTATTTGTTATGAAATAGCTTCAAAACGTGGTCTGTTAAAATAGCTGTATTATTGGTCGGTTCGACCTTCATTTGTGTGTGAATAGACGGCCTGACCTCCTGCTTAGAGAAACCAACATAGATAGAGACAAGGGTTGTTTTCTTGCCCGCCCTTCTCAGCCTAATAGCCACCTGCTCCGCCATTTCTCGGAGAATAATTTCAATATCCCGTAGCTTCACGTAGTCTCTCGGCAAGATTTGAGAATTTCCTAACCCTTGGGACTTGGCTTTATAGGGCCTGTGAACATTGCTCTCATCAATCCCGTTAGCATGAAACCACAAACGCAGGCCAGCCTGACCAAGTGTTTTCTGTAGCTGGTCTGGATTACTGGTGGCCAATTCTCTGATGGAAAAAATCCCCAGAGCATGCAAGCGTTTCTCCATCCGCCTGCCAATCCCCCAAAAGTCCGTCATCTTGGGAATAGCCCAGACCTTCTCTTCCACATCCTTGTAAGACCAGTTGGCCCTCATGGTCGGAGTGTGCTTGGCCTCATTATCCAGAGCCAACTTGGCCAGTAAGGGATTGGCATTGGACATACCCACCGTAGAGTAGATCCCTGTCTGCCTCCAAATATCCCTCTGGATACGAGCAGAAAGCAGATCCAGCTTGTCTTTGCGAGAGAGACTCTTGTCTGGGATAAAATAGTTGAGCGAACTAGTCAGATCGATAAAGCCCTCATCGATAGAGTAGGGATAAATATCATCTGGACTACCATAGTTTTGAAAGATTCGCTGGATTTCCATATTGACCGCTATGTACTCATCCATCCTAGGTGGCACAATCAAAGTCACTTGAGCCCAATCTTCGATGTAGCGAACATAGTCTGAGTCAGTAGGCAAGCCTTGCTTTCGAGCATTGTAATAGGAAAATTTGCGCGTTTTGATATCAAAAGACAGATCATAGGCCCGGCCAACATTAGACTTACCAAAAATCTTCTTAAACATGGGAGAGGAAGCTAAGATAAGACCAGTAGAATTATCCGCGCGACTCATGACACAAAGCGAGGTCTTCAGCGGATGCAAGCCCCGTTTCACACACTCAACGCTGGCATAAAAGGATTTCATATCGACAAAGGCAATGTCACTTTTGGGCTCTCTGGAATAATCAAAGTAGCCCATAGGCTAACCCTCCATCGGCACAAAGTTCCCAACGATAATCCCCACAATCCGAGGATCTTCCTCATAGGAGATGAAAATGTCCTTGTATTTAGGATTGATAGAAACCAGACGCAAACCATCTTCCTCCCGATAGACCCGTTTGATATAGGTCTGGTTGTTACAGACCACTGCATAAACCGCCCCATCATAATCAAATCCAGTCTCTCGAATCAAAGCCACTGAACCATTTTGATATTTAGGTTCCATAGAGTCCCCAGATACCCAAGATGCAAAATCATGGGCTAGTTCCTCATTAAAGTAAACCGTATCAAAATTCTGGTCACCGTAGACTGATGCCCCGATCCCTGCTGACATGCGTTCATAGACACGATATTCGTAGAGTCGTTTTGACATATCCGCAACCTTCTGGGCTTGTTCCTCTTGAGCTAGGTTGCGAGCATAAAGAACAACCTTTTCCTTCCCTTGGTTAGATAAGCTATTATAAAGGCGAACAATCTCGATCTGAGTGAAATATCCCTTTGCCACCTTTAAAATATTTTCTAGCTGGGCAACCTTCTCCTTGGATGGTTCCTTAATTCCACGTTCCCAAGCCGAGTAAGCCTGAAAACTAATCCCTAATTCCTCTGCAATCTCTTTTTGTGTCAGTTTTAGCTCTTTTCTCCGAGCCTTGAGTTTTTCTGGTTGGTACATGATTCACTCCCTAGTGTGATGTTTTATTGAGAATATCTCTCTTAGAAAAACAAATCGACGGTTGAGCTTACATCTCTAAAATTCAACCAATTCGGTTTAGTTTTATTATATAAAAAAAGTGGACGATTGTCCACTGGGAAAATCAAATTTTAACAGGCACAACTGGAAATTATGAACAAAAAAACATCCAAGAAAACATTCTTGAATGTCTGGACAGATTATAACTCCATTAACCTTGTCAGTAGACTGGAAATGATGATATTATGACCTCCTTATCTCAAATATTGCTGTATGAACCCACTCATTATGAATGTATAAGTCATTTTCTATCATTCTACTAAAGGTGAAACCATTTTTTAAAAGCACCCTCTGAGAGGCTAGATTACCCGTTGCCGTTCCTGCAATGATTCTATTGAAACCATAAGTATGAAACGCCTTGTCTAAAACAAGTCTAACCGCTTCGCTAGCATAGCCTAAGTTGCTAACATTTTCCCCAATCCTATACCCAAGCTCTGCTGTTGTTCGATCATTCTCTAAAACACTTAAATTGATTCTTCCGATCATAACACCTTGTGAATCTCTGATAAGATGCATGTAGATATCCCGATTCGTTTGTTCCGTTAACAATTCCCTCGTGATTTCTTTGAAACCTTCTAAATCAAAATAGTTAGCTGGTCTAGGAGGTAGATTTCGTTCAAAATACTCCCGATTTTCTTTTTCAAAAGAATAAACGTCTAGACTATTTTCCTCAGACAACAGCTCTAAACTAATCATTACAAAACTTCCCTTCTCTTCTTAGTAAAAATATTGTGAGACTTACCTAGCCCTAACAACTCCTACTCTAATTTTTGCAACAGCTTTACAACTTGACGATTTTCAATCCTCACATAGTATACACCACTATCACTGACAAGTTTATCCTCTTTATATTTAGCAATTTTGACAGCATAAAGACCGCGTGGTAGGGGTTGGTTGGCAAAAAATTCCTTCATGAGCGCTTCAAGCTCTTTTAGATAGTCATCATACAAGAGATCTCTTTTTTCTTTTGGAACGAAATACTGAAATTCAAATGTTGGTATAAAAATCTCTTTTTGGAACAGATATTGAGCATCCATTGGATACATTCCTTGCAGAGCTTGGCCCTTGCTTTGATTTTCCTCTAATATTTCATTATAAAGATAGATATTATCAGATTGGTTATTAAATTCAAAATCAATACCTTGATACTTCAAATCAGGAAGTTTAGGATCTTTGATTGAACTGTCCAGTGTTTTTAAAAACTCGCTGGTGCCTGGACTAACCTCAATCCCTAAATAGGCTAATTCTGGGAAAACATCATAAATTTTTTTACCATTTTTGTAATCAACCTCTGCATCTGTCTTTCCATATGTTTCACTTTTTGAAAAGCGAGTATAGTATTTAAATCGAGTTTTAACCTCATAGGTTTTTCCGGCTATATTTTCACTGTAGGTACCATGGATTATAAATCCTCCTACACTTGTATAGTTTTTCTCGTATTTTTCTAACTCAAACTGTCCTGTAAGACCGTAATTTTGATAAGAACGATGCACAGCTTGCTCAATCTCAGTTTGACTTGCATGGGCAAACAGCCCCCACATATCCATTAGAGAAAAAATCGGACTGAACACTGTGAAGATTACCATTGGGATCACTATGGATAAGCAACCTATTAATAGCCAATTTCTTTTCTTGGCGTTTTCTTCAGATTTTTTAGCAGTTTTCTGTTTCCTTTTTAAGATTAGAATGAGCAAAACCAAAAGCACTAATACTAATAAAACCAAGCTACAATCTCCTTTTACTTTGGACAGTTGTTAACAGGTAGATAGGAGACCGACAGAAATACTCGTCTCACCTGCTAACTTATCCTGAATTCCATAAACTCGTCTGAAACGAGGAGCAACCCTTGTCTCATTATACCACATGAGAGATACCGTGAGAAGAAGAGAAAAGCAAAAGAAAACCACCTGAAATAAATTCAGGTGGTTAGCTTCATGAGACTAGGAGTAGGTTCTATAAACCTTTATCTCTTCTTAGACTTCTTCACATGTTCCTTGTACATTTTTGACTTTTTCCCATACCATTCTTCAATGGTATAGCCATACTCTTCACGGTATTTCTCTTGGTTTTTATTGACTGCATTCAAGTTCTCTAGAGTTACTACATTGGACTTGAAAAATGATACCAAAAATAGTCCTAGTAAAATAGGTGCAATAGGTAATAAAGCAAGCAAGAGATACGCTAGGAAATGATTAAGCCCGTGAGTAAAGAGATTGATTCCATACATCAACAACCATAAGAATAAAATAACATTCAAAAATTTTTTATAATATTCTGAGGAGAAATAATCCTTGCTAGCGCGCTGCTTTGTAACGAGAATATAAATAAGGTAAATCAGTGATAAGACAAAACCAATCCAGTAGACGATACGAACTACTACTAGGGGGATTAAATATAAGATGGCTATAAACCAACTATAATAAAAAATTAGAAATAAAATCAGCTGAAGAATCTGAGTCAATAAATAGGTCTTAATACGATTTCTTTTAGAGATGATATAAAAACAAATATAACAAAACCAACAAAACAAGAATAGAAAACCAAAGAAGCTATTTGGGGGGATAAGCCCTTTTTCCACTGATGTTAGCTGTGTAACCATTGATGTCAATGGTACAGCTGGATCATGCCCTGCTTCACTAGCCATTCGAAATAAGCTTATCGGAAAATAGGTCCCAAGAATAATCATAAATGAAAATAAAGGTGCTACAGAAAACATCTTCAATATGTTAAAACGTCTTCCCGTTTCTAGTGCATCATTAATATCTTTTTGCATCTTATCCATTTATTTTCTCCTATTATCCAAACAAGGATGAGGCCGCCTTCAGACCACCATTGAAAAAATCAGAAACATTCTTGCCCACACTTTTGACAGTCTCCAAGCCCTGGTGGATTCCATTTCCGATAGACTCCACTCCTGATTCTACCACGTCCACAGCACCATAAGCAAAATTTTTAACTCCTTGAGTATTTGCTAGTAAGTAATCCGTCCTTAACCCGTTATACCACATGAGCAATACTTTGAGAAAAAGGGAAAAAAACACCTGAACATCATTCAGGTGATTAATGAAATTTTGCAGTTAGTTGAAGAAACTTTCAATCCAACCACTTATATTGTTTAACAATATTCCTAGCTGACCAATAAGTCCATCCATCTCCAAAGCTTTATTCTCATACTCATTAATTTTTATGAGTAACTCATCAATATTCTCGTCCATGGCCTTAATACTAGAATCAAAATATGAAATCAGATTACCTGCGGGGGTAACAAATTTCGTATCATGCAAATTTCCAGTCCAGGAATCATCATGTTCATCTTTTTTAGAAGCTACAGCTTTTTTTTGCTTAACAAACTCACTTTTAATTTTCCTTAATTCGTCATATATTTCCTTGACTTTTTTTGCCTCTTCTAAATAACCTTCTTTTTTTGATCGAGCTGAACTAATCTGCGATTGAATTGCAGCTTGCTGACTAGCGTTTGACACCATTCCTACCCTTAAATTTACTATTTATAAATTGCATTCAATAGAAATACCATTGTCAACAAGATGGGTGCTAAAATTAATGTTGCCATACATATCCATACTTGACGCTTATACACCACTTCCATACCACTGTATCTCTCAACAAAGGACTCTTTGGGACAAGCAGGGTTATACCAAACAGTCATCTTTGAGCCCTTTGGAAAAGCATCTTCCAAAACACGTGTAACAGAAACGACAGAATTTCTATAAATTGTTATCTTTTGAGCTAATAACTCCGACCTAGAAGTGGCTTGTACACTCTTCCAAGGAACTGATATGAGAATAACTCTATGGTAGTCCAGATTTCTTTGATAAGTCCGCCCATCAACTTTATATTCAACAATTGGAGGACCTGCTGGTTTTGAATACTTGTATCCTACTACAACTCCCTCAACACATGCAGTAGATAAATTTTTAATTCTTAGTTCTCTTTTGTAAAAATAACGGAAAAAGAAAAGTACAGATGAACAGAGTAATAAAACTCCAAATAGCAACAAAAAATAAAGCTTTAAATCTGACATATAGTTCTCCTACTTCATTTGAATATCTGAAATACTTAGGTTCATTTTTCTTTCATCTACAATCTTTGTAGCAATCGATTTCTGTTCAGTTGTTAAAGGAAGTAAAAAAATTGTTGCAGATTGTGTAGGCAGCTCCCCGCTTTCAGAAATCTTGTATTCAACTAATTCATTTTGGTAGATTTGCTGTCCCGCATAACTCCAACTAATTTTAAATTTAGCATCATGATTAATGTCAGTATCCGTCTTGTTTAATATCATAAATACTGCATACTCCTGCTCATTAAATGTATATGTACTACCAGAATAGTATAGAGTAACTTCTCCTTGATTACCTACCTCAGGATGTTCTTCAATTAATTTCTTTCCAAACTCTATTAATTCCGACGTTTTACCTTCATATTGTGGTGCTACTACAAATTTTAATTTTTTCTCCTCCTTGACAATCGTCTCATTTTTATTAGCCTCTTTATCTTTAATCCCATTAGAGCAACCTCCAAGTATTAACAATAAAATTATAACAAACAGCTTCTTCATTTTTTCACCTTTCTATTCAAAATCCAATTAATTCCTTTTCCTATTTTCATTTCTAACTCCTTAATATTATTCGTATTTAATTATATCATACGAAACTTATAATAGAAAAACTCACCTGAATTAAATTCAGGTGAGTTCAGATAGTTATGGAAAATCTTTGTATTGACTCTCTGCGATTTCAACCATTTTTCTACGATTGTGGCGTTCCTTGGAATCTTTTCCGCCTTGGATATAACGCTCTCTGCGTTCTGCACGTGTTTCGGGTGCTTTCGTATACATATTCTGACCGATGGAATTAGCCATACTATCATCTACGCTTTTAAAAGCCTCACCAACTGCCCCAAGATACTCATCTAAGGAACTAATCGTCTCCACCATTTCCTTAGAGAGTTTCTTAATACCATCTGTCGCAGCTTCTATCTTTTCCGTCGCACTTGAAGAAATGAGGTCCGAAACGTTATGTTCTAACTCGCCACTCATATCTTTAAATGCACCATTCACTCGGCTGAGATTATCCGGATTAATTTTCTTATTACTCACTCTTTATCACTCCCGTCTGGTCTATAATAGTCTATATTTCGAAGGGCAGGATGTTTCTCCAACCAGGCATTCGCCTCTTGGCTGTTATGAATCTGAACATCGGAGGCTTCCCCATCATCATTACGTCCATAAACGGTTAGGAGGTCTTCTCCCTTGGGGGCGAACCAATATAACAAGGTATCAAAGCACTCATCCGGTGTGACCTTATCTGTACGGACATAAAGCGACCAATTCTGATTGATGAGTTTATCTTCGATGTCTGGATAAAGACTGTAGAGGTTGATGTTAGGGTCTGGGACCTGCCCTTCAAACCTAGTTGTGACGATCTCATTCAAAGGACCAATATAACCCTTAGAGTCTATAACCTTATTGAAGTTTGTTATTCTTGCAGTAGCGCTTATATCAGAGTCCCTTCCAAACTTTGTATCTTTTGGAAGATCCACTACTTCTTCCGTCTCCACATTGAGATAGACTGTTCTGATTACCCAATTTTCTTCATCCGTTAAATCTCTAATTTCTAACCCAAAGTAGTGAGTGTCCTCAACGTAATACGAGCCAATCAGTCTTGTAGGAACGCTTTTCTGATTGTAGCTTCGCACTGCCTGAAAAAGGTCAATCTTTCGTTCAGGCAATCCCTCCTCGTCTAAATTATATAGGACTAAATTCCAATACTCTCCCTCTATCTGAAGATGAGGTGTTTCATGTATCTTCCCTTCTTCCTTCACTATAAAAGTCTTGTACTCATCTGTGATCGCATATGTTTTACTGACAAAGAAACTACCTTTATTTCTAGGCGCAAGGACATATTGGTTCTTATCTCCAAATAGTTGAAAATCTGATTTTTCCCTGGCAGTTCGCATTCTATACTCTAGTTCTTTTGGGGGTTGACTGGGCTTCAAAAGAAGAAAGAAACAAGATCCTGTTACGACTAAGAGGCTTAAAACTCCCAGAATGATTAGTATTTTTTTCCTATATTGTTTCATTGACTTCCTCCTGAGTATTTGTTGTTTGTATCTGATGAACAAAGATTATAAACTCTTAACCCATTATACCATATGCGTGACGCCGTGAGAAGATGAAAAAAACTCACCTGAATCATGTTCAGGTGAGTTCATATAGTTATGGAAAATCTTTGTATTGACTCTCTGCGATTTCAACCATTTTCCTACGATTATGACGTTCCTTAGAATCTTTTCCGCCTTGGATATAACGTTCTCTACGCTCCTCTCGTGACTCAGGAGCTTTCGTATACATATTCTGACCGAGGGACTGAGCCATACTCGCATCTGCGCTTCGAAAGGCTTCACCAACCGCCCCAAGATACTCATCTAAGGAACTAATCGTCTCCACCATTTCCTTAGAGAGTTTCTTAATACCATCTGTCGCAGCTTCTATCTTTTCCGTCGCACTTGAAGAAATGAGGTCCGAAACGTTATGTTCTAACTCGCCACTCATATCTTTAAATGCACCATTCACCCGGCTGAGATTATCAGGATTAATTTTCTTATTACTCATTCAATTTCACTCCGTCATTTCTAACAATCTTCTTATATTTTCCGAAGGACAGGATGTTTCTCCAACCAGGCATTCGCCTCTTGGCTGTTACGAATCTGAACATCGGAGGCTTCCCCATCATCATTACGTCCATAAACGGTTAGAAGGTCTTCTCCCTTAGGGGCAAACCAGTGTAACACGGTATCAAACCACTCATCCGGTGTGACCTTATCTGTACGGACATAAAGCGACCAATTCTGATTGATGAGTTTATCTTCGATGTCTGGATAAAGACTGTAGAGGTTGATGTTAGGGTCTGGGACCTGCCCTTCAGACCTAGTTGTGACGATCTCATTCGAAGGATCAATATAACCCTTAGAGTCTAAAATTTTACCATAATTCGTTGCTCTTACAGTACTACTGATAATTGAATCCATCTCAAACTTTGTATCTTTTGGAAGTTCCACCACTTCTTCCGTCTCCACATTGAGATAGACATCTTTGTAAATTCGATTCTCTTCATCCGATAAATCACCAATTCTCAACCTAAAATAGTGAGTACCCTCAACATAATAGGAGTCAATTAGATTAATAGGAATACTTTTCTGATTGTAGCTTCGCACTGCCTGATATAGGTCAATCTTTCGCTCAGGCAAGCCCTCCTTGTCTAAATTATACAAAATCAAGTTCCAATACTCTCCCTCCATCTGGAGATGAGGTAGGGTATGTAGCTTTTTTTCATCCTCTACTATAAAAGTCTTGTACTCATCTGTGATCGCATATGTTTTACTGACAAATAAACTCCCTTTATTGCTAGGCGCAAGGACGTATTGACTCTTATCTCCAAATAGTTGAAAGTCTGATTTTTCCATGGCAGTTCGCATTCTATACTCTGGTTCTTTTGGGGGTTGACTGGGCTTCAAAAGAAGAAAGAAACAAGATCCCGTTATGACTAGAAAAAGAAGAAGGAGGGACCAGACAACTTTCCGATTCCTAAATACCTGTTTGTTCACTATTAGTTACCTCCTATTCCAACTAAGTGATTGAAATAAAGACCCTCCGCCTTACTATAATCATCATAGGTAAAATTATAATCTTTAATATCCTGTGTTACATTTTGGAATTCATTCAATCCTTTTACGAGCTTTTCTCCACCCAGTTGTTCAGGAGAAATGGTACCTTCCCCACTGAAAAGAGATTTCACTTCCTCTGTATAGTCCCCAGATGGTTCAATCGCAGTCAATTTTTCTTCTAGATTTTTTAAATCATTAACTGCTCCTTTTATATCGTCGCCTCTTTTCTCTAAAATCTGACGGAAATAATAACCTCGTAAACCATTCTGCTGGAGGTCTGCCATCCGAAGATTGGCCTCAAAGTCATAACGAGATTGACCAGAAATATGCTTATAGCTATTTCCTTCTTTTATTGCTGTAGCACCTGTATCCATTTCTTGATTTAAAAGATCGTTATCAATTTTTGCCAACTCTGATTGAATCTTTTGAGCTTTCTCAAAATGTTCTAAGAAACCACCAGCAACATGTGAACTAGCTTTTTTTATATTCTTATATTTTTTAAAATCAGTTTCACTCAGTGCCTTTGTACCATTTTTAGCTATAGCATCAAATATGTTTTTCTCCTCTTTGGTTGCTGCTGCTGCTTCTACCATATTCCAAAAGAAACCTGCAGCCGGGTTCATAGATACAATGTTCTTAGTTGTATTATAAGCCGATTCCAGCCATAAACGGTCTTTTTGCTTTCTAAGTTCTTCCATTTTATCTAATTTTTTAAGCTGATCCTGCTCCTTATAACTACTTACACTAATCGTTTCAGAGCCGTCCTTTCGATCTATTCCTAAATCTTGGATTGTAAAGGTATATTCACCATTCTTCTTCGAAGAGGTAAAACTTCCTGCTTTAATATTTCGTTTAGTCGTCGCTGTAAAATCACCAATTTCCCCATTGCCTAGAGAAACTCCTTTAGCCGTAATTGTGGTCTTTCCAAACTTTTCAGTATTCATATACGTTAAAATATTATTTAGACGACCATAGCGAACGGAGCTTTCCTTTAATGATTTTAAGCGTTCCTTTGCTTCCTCTTCTCCTTTTAACCATTCTTGATACTCTTCACTATTGTAGTCTTTTGGCATAGGCTTTCTCAACGATTGCCCCCTAGCATTAAGGCCATCTACAATAGTATCAATACTTGATGATAATTTCGCTGTATAGACTTGAACTTCTTTCACATCTCGATTAGAAAGAACCTCAAAGAATGCCCCTAATCCATCAACTTCATCTTTTTCAGCAGCCTTTTCTAGTCGATTGGCAACTAGCATCGTCGTTGGGAGACTAGCATCATCCACTTTCGCTCTGGCTAATTTTTCAAAAAAGTCTTTTTTTGTCTTATATCTAGATTCAGAAATTAAAACCTTTATGATTTCAACATCATCAGAGGTATAAGCCGCATCAAGATAATTGACATTATCCTGTCTTAAGTCACCTCGTTGGATAGCATCCAAAATATTTAAAGCTGGAATAGAAGTTATGGCCTTTGCATTTTGAGTCATAGCGGTTAAAGTCTCAAAACGATCGGCTGAATTGCTAACAGCTTTCTCTAAAGTTTCATGAGCAGTTTTAATTCCCTCATGTGTTTCCTTTCTGGCCTTCACTTCCTCCGAAATCAAACTGTCAACTGTGGAATCAAAATTAGAAATTGTGGCATCCCCTTCTCCCATTACATCAACGGCTTGCTGAACTACTTTTATGACTTTACTTTTTACTATTGCAGTTACATCACGTTGCTGGACTTCCAAAGATTTCGTTAGACTGGTTATAGACTCATCATCTGTAAAAGCCAAGGAAGAAAAACCCAAACCTTTCAATTCTCCCGTAAAGGTGAAAACTTGCTGACCATAGGTCATTACATCTTTTGGAGCATCTTTAAATACCGTTGTTTGGATCGTATTCAACTTCTCAAAGAATGCATTAATGGCCTCTGCCTTCTCACCTTCAAGGCTAGTATTAAACTCTCGGACTGTATCACTCGCCGCTTCTTCAAAACGTCCGCCAAAACTATGAATACTAGTTCCATAGCTGTCTAAACCAGCTATATTTTTCACTTGTATCGACATCTACCTCTCCTTTCTAGTTGCCATTTAAAGCCATATTTAAGGCGTACCGGGCATTTGATTCTGCCAACCGAGCGCTTTGTAAATCTGATTCTGCTTCCGAAATCTTACTATCCAGCAAAGACAAGATCTCATCCTTTTTTTCAGACAGCATTTTCTCTAATTTGTCCAAATCTTCTCTCTCTTGTTTTGCCTCATCATCATACTTTTCGCCTGCAATATAAGATGACAACGATGAGGATGTCCAGATATCTGTAGATTCATTTTTAACGTTCTTTCGCTCAGCTTCTAATTCTGCTTTTCTACTAGCCGCTTGGCTTGTTACTGACGAAGCGCTATACAAGGCATTGGTCAACGCTATAATAGTTTTAATATCTTTAGCCATAGCTATCTTCCCTTTCTATATCATTAATACTTTCATTCTACTTGCTACCCCATCGGAAACATAGTAGTGTTCTTGTTCTTCTAATTGTAGCTCACGAACAGGTCTATTTGTGACAGTCAGAACTGATTGTTCGCTTAAGCGAAGCCCTATAACAGCCTGCTTGTAAGAGCGAACAGTTTTTGAGACCACATCAATATGTTTAGTAATCAACGGCGAACTCATTACAAGAGAACCATATCCAGCTCGAATTCCTTTATCTAGGACATAAGCCAACGTATCAAGCGCTTCTGAGTTTAATTCTACCACTAATTCGGTTAAATTGTAAACAACCACTGTTGCAACATGGTCTCGCTGTTTGCCTTCTAACCGTTCCTGAATCTTGAACTCCATCATATCTAAGCCTTCTAGATATTCCTCTGGACTTGCAAGAATCGTCACTCCTTCCATTTCAGGTAAGTTATGATACTTCGGTGCCAAGACGATAACTTTCTGTTTCCCTTTGGCAATGTGTTTCACCAAGGCTGTCATCTGCTCTTCTTTATCTGTTAGATAGAGAAGATTGCCTTTAGCCAGGTTCCAAGTAACAGGCTCAACTGTCTCCAAGTCAAGTCCTAATGGCACGAGGCCGTGTTCATAGGCAATCTGCACGCTTGCACGACTATAGAAGTCTTTCTCTGTCAACTCCTCTGGCACCATTGGAATGGCACTTGGGCGCTGGCCTGTCCAGGCTTCTTGGAGGGAAGCGACTTCCTGACGTAGGTTGTTGAGAACTTGGGTGTCATTGGCTCCATAAACTGGGAGTGCCAGCTGGATCACATCCACCTCTTCACGCTTCATAAGGGCACGTCCCTTGATATCTTCCATGGTCATGGCAAGGGGCGTAGAGCCCACGATAGCTCGCACTTCACCTGCCTCATTCTGTGGTAGGCTCAACTGGTGCTTGAAGTTCGAGTAGAGTTGAGCACGAAGGTTGGTCTGGCGACCGGCTGTCACCAAGAGGTGAACCCCTATGCTGAGACCTTCACGGGAGATGCGCACCAAGAGCTTGAAGAGTTCTGCCTCATAGGCCTCTTCCTTGAAGGCTTCATAGCTATCTAAGAGGATGACAATGGCCGGTTCTTCCTGACCACTGGCCTGACGGTAGAGGTCTAAGGTCCCAACACCATAGTCCGCAAGCAGTTTCTTACGGCGGTTGAGTTCTTTCTCCATGATTCGTACAAACTTAGAGATCTTCTCTGTTTGGTCCAGAAGCATGGTATCCGCCACCTGTGGTAGCTTAGACAATGGAGCCAAACCATTGGTACCAAAGTCCATCAAGTACATGGTAAGGGCCTTGGGACTGAATTTGAGAGCTAAGTCCACGGCTGCGGTTTGAAGGAAGGTCGTCTTCCCTGTACCCGGACTTCCGTAGAGGAGGATATGACCATCCTTGGAGAGATTGATAGAGACGGCTTCCTGCTTCTGGGCCTGCGGGATATCTGCCATTCCAAGTAGAACTGAGAGTGGTTTCTCTTGTGCCCAGGCTACTGTCGGTTGCACTTCTTCCAGCTCGTCTAACGCGATGCGCTCTTTGAGCGGTGGCAACCATGGCTGTGGTACTGGAGGAATCTCTTGTTCTTCACACAAGAGCTGGATATGGTGCACTATCGCATCCAACTCTGTCGGAACTTCCTTGATCTCATCCACATCTTCTAAGCCTGATAGGTCTTCATTCAAGATCTCATATTGGCCCAATTCATTGATCAAGTAGATGGTGTGGTCCTCGATCCCCATATCGTCCTTGTCCGGCTGGTAATCTGCCCCTGACCAGGCTGACTGGAAGAGTTCATAGACTTCGTTATTCCCGACCTGTAGATAGGCACGTCCTGTCTGAGTGATCTCGGCTGCGTCCGGCGTATGAAGCATTTCATTGGAGTCCGAACGGTCCGCCACCTTAAGGGCGATCTTGAAGCGTGAGTTAGACCAGATCTGGTCATCCACCACACCAGATGGTTTCTGAGTAGCTAGGATCAAGTGGACCCCGAGGGAACGCCCAACCCGAGCGATGGATACCAGCTCCTTGATAAAGTCTGGCTGGTTAACCTTGAGCTCTGCAAACTCATCTGAGATGAGGAAGAGGTGAGGGAGCGGTTCTGTCGCTTCTCCGTTTTTAAATTTCTTCTGGTATTGATTGATATGGTTGACTTCGAACTCTCCAAAAAGTCGTTCACGACGATGGATCTCCGCATTGATCGAAGCCAAGGCCCGCATGGATTGGGCTCCATCCAAGTTGGTAATCGTCCCCAAGAGATGGGGAAGGTTTTTAAAGAGATTGGCCATCCCACCACCCTTGTAGTCAATCAGCAAGAAAGCCACATCATGTGGGTGGAAGTTAACAGCGAGGGATAGGATATAGGATTGGATGGTTTCTGACTTCCCTGATCCAGTCGTCCCTGCGATCAAACCATGAGGTCCATGGGCTTTTTCATGCAGATTGAGCTGAACCAGGTCATCCTGACCACGCAGACCAATCGGCACAGCCAAACTCTTGTAAGGTGCGTTCTTTTTCCAACGGCTCGATACCTGCAAATCCTCAAAGGTCTCCGCCCCATACATTTCCATAAAGGTCACAGAATCTGGGATCGAACTCTTCAGGTTTTGGAGGTGATTGAGCGGAGCCAAGGTACGGGCGATCCGCTCCTTATCATAATCTGCTGGGAAATGATCCAAACGGAAGTCCGTCTCTTTCAAGACTCCTTCTTCCATAACCAGTTGGCCTGTATTGCGGTCCTTGATATTGATCACTGTTTGGATGTTCTCAGACAAGGAACTCATGACATCCTCTACAAAGATGAGGGAGCAGCCTAATTCCGTTGGATCTTCGGTAAAGAACTCCATGATGATATGATCCAAAATCAGCTTCTCATCGGTCACTAAAACCACGTAATGAGGATGGAAGAGGGTGCTCTCCTTGTGGGATGCTTCTTCCTTTTGACTACGGCGTAGTTTCAAGATTTGGTTCAAACTATTCAGAACTTGGTCCCGTGTTCGTTGATTGTAGACAAAACCTCGGACATTGAGTTCTTGCAGTTTAGCATGAGGAAGCCAACGCATCCAAGACCATTGCTCTTTTTCCTCTTCAGGCAGGATCGTAATAAACTGCACATCATGATAAGAATGGAAAGTCGCTAGCTGCATCACCAAAAGTTGCAGTTGTTCTAGAACGAGATTTCTAGGTCCAATATAACCCACCGGTCCATGGCTGAGGTTTGCCGGGATTGGCATATCTGGGATTTTTTTGTGACGACTATAGAGAGCGTAACCCTCTTCTTCTAGAGCATCCTTCTTACCGCTACGCTCCTGTTGACCGTATTTCAAGTCATAGCTAGTCGGCATTTTCCCGAGTCCCAAACGATAGTATAAAAAGTCAAAATGCAAGGGAGTCTTTTCGTAAATTCGGTGATTGTAACTCTCAACCAAGTCCGTCAACTCTAAAACCGTTGGAAAATGATAGTGCATCCCTTCTTTTTGTTCTCGTTCCAGGCGAGTCAATTCCTTGACCTTATCTTTCAGGTAAAGGCGATAGAGATCGACCCGTTCCTTCTTATCAGCCTTGTACTTTTTACGATTTTTGATAAAACCACGGATAGAAAAAATCATTGTGGTTATGGACATCCCTACTGTCGCAAGAATATAGATCCCTCTAGGTTGAATCAAGGTGATCAAGACAGTTACCCCGACCATCATCAAAGGAGGAACGATCAGCTTTAACAGTTCATCACTCGGCTTAACCGGCTCCTGTCCTGGGGGATTGATCAAGATTTTATCCTCGCTACCACGATAGATGATCCGTGGAGAACGATGATAATCTGGATAATCTTCATAAAAACCATATCGAGATGGTTCTCTCAGAGTCAGTTGTGACCCAACTTGGGCAGGACCCTGAACCCATACTTCATCTGGATAGAACTTGATCGTCACCGCCCCTAGACTCAACTCATCTCCAAAACCAATCAATTGCTGGTCCATTTGTTCCAGATGATTGTTTCGATAAAATGCGCCTTTTAGTCGAGTTAGCTTCCATTGATTTTGGGATTTTTGGAGTAAGAGTTCAACATCTCCATCTAGTGTGATCAACGCACCTCTTTGAGAGCCAATCTGAAACTCTGATAAATCCAAAAGGTCATAAACCCTTGGCTCCCCTTCTCGGAGATAAAAGACGACCTCACCCAAACGCAGACCATCTTTCAAGAGTCCCGCTTCATCATCGTACTGATAAAAGACCTCGTCACCATCGACCTTGAGCTGAATCGGTCTTTCCTGTTGAGAAAGGTAGACTTGGGCCTTTTCAGTCGCCCCGATCAAGACCGTCTTATCTGCACTCAGTTCTACTTCATAACGCAGACCTTGGCTGTAGAAAATGATTTGTTTTTTCATAATTTCTCTCCTTGGTCTACTTAATTGCTAGAGGAACTACTTGGAACAGGTTTCTTCTCAGATGACGGTTTGCTTTCAGAAGCTTTGTCTTGCGGATTAGGAGTTGTAGAAGCATTGGAGCTTGATTCACTCGTTAGTAGCTCACTTCGACTATCCCAGTATTTCTTATACTCGCTTTCCAAAGTATTCAACTTACTTTCACGGTCTTTCCCTGACAAGTTGCCATCTTCTCGAACCTGCTTGATTTCCTGAGTCAAAGCATAGAGAATCAAGTCACTGTCGTTAATCCGTTTCGCAATATCAAGAGCCTCTTCAAAACGATTGCGCCCAACCTGGATCCAGTAAGTCAAATAAAGCTCATCTGACTTGAGTGTTACGTTGTTCAAGATGACTTTCTTTTGTTCAGAAGAAAATTCCAACCCCTGAATATAAGAGTAAGCCAACTCATACTTTTGCGTATTCGGCAAGCTAGCTGGATCAATTCTCTCTAATTCTGTAATAACACCACTATAATCAACTTTTATAAAGGCAGTATCTGCCTGCAACATCTTTTCTTTGAAAGGATTTTGCACAAAAATCAGATAGATAAGTGGAACGATCAACAAGACAACGCTGGCTGTTAACCAAATCGTTGCCAGTTTAAAGACACGATGGCGTCTACTTGGAACCAAGACCAAGTCTGCTCGTTCTTTCGCAGCCTTCTCCGTGTAGTACTTCTCCAAAACAGCTACTGCAGCCTCTATATCATCTGCCTGACATAGATCATTTAAGAAGTCTGGCAAGGTCTCTAATTCCAAGGAACCATTATAAAGATCCATGAAATCCAAATCGCTAAATAGTGTTACTGTAAAACATTTAGCCTGGCGTAAAAAATCTTCTGAGGATATTGATTGAGGAACCATCAGACCAGGAATTCCACGATAAGCAATCTTAGCCTGAGCATCCTTGGTAATAAAGAGATTTACTGGGTGCAAAAGGAAAGTCACAGGTAACTCCAAGGCGCCCTCTAGACGAAAAACGTTTAGGGCCAAACGGATTCTTTCCGAAATGGTACGTTCCTTTATTTCCTCATAAGTCAGTCCATGAGCTTCGACTTGATAGGAGAAGGTGACGCTATCCTCATCAGACACCATCGATTGCTCCAAAAAGAATGGATGATGCAAATCCAATAGTAAGAGTTCCCGTAAATCTTGACTCGCAACATCTGAACGTTTGAGTTTTAATTCCCAGTTTGTTTCATTTTTTTCATAGACAAACGACTGTCCACCAAATTCAAATTTTTCTTCAGCCACCTATATCTCCTCAATTTCTACTAAATCTCCTGTCGTCATAGGATAATCAGACAGATGTTTCCCTTCATCAATCAACAAACCTTTATTGACAATTCTTAATTGATATTTTTTTCGCTTGATACCTGGATTAAAAATCGTATCCACTTCTCGCACCAGCCGGCGCACTTCAATTCGCCGTGGAATGCGAATATCCACATCTCTTTCTCTCAAACGTAGGGTAATATTGATATGTTGCTCCACCTTTTTTCACGCCTCCTATGTTTGGTTTATCCTTTTCTAAGTTATTTAGACAGACTAGTTGTAAAATTAGTCCATCTCTTCTACCATCACACGATAACTCATTACTGCCGTTGCTCCAAAAAGCAAGAAAATCAACACCACATAGAATATCTCTGGAAGAAATTCATTCAGACCACCTTTTTCTACATGGCCTATATTTGTTTGAAATTTAATTGTTTTTTGAGCATTGGGCTGAAACAACTGTTCTTCAGAAGATTTTTTCACTGGTCTCTGTATAGCAGAAAACAGTTGGCCCCTTTCTGTGATCAACTGTTCCTCTTGATGCTGTTGCATGTCCTGCAACCTCTTTTGAGTCGCTTCATTAAAAAGCTCCTTGATTTGTTCAGACTGTAGACCAAATTTCAATCCCTCTTTCTTTTCAAGTCGGGAATCATCAATCTGCAGACTGTTATCCTTCAAATCATCTGCAGCAGCCCCAGAGACTGCTGCACATGTTACTAAGGTAAGAAGGAAAAGAATGATTTTCTTCATATTTCTAATTTCTATTCTTTCTCAGCTTGGCTTGCTTGAAACCACAAACTACTTTCCCTGATAAAAACATTTATAACAAGTAAAACAGCTATGACAACAATCGTTGCAACAAAAGCGATAATTGCTGCTGGATGTCCATCAAAGTATCCTGAGAGCAAACCTTCTAATATCGATAACGCATTGAGGTTTTTGATAAAGGCTGGGAAACCAGTTAAACTTGCTGTTGTCCCAATAGCATTTGATAGGTAGACAAAGCTAATCATCATAAAGAAGGAGAGTCCCATACCAATCACTCGGAAATGTTTAAGCAATAGATATTGTCCTTGAATCAGTACAAATGCGGCTAAAACAATTAATAGAACCCAAGATGGTTGATACTCACGACCAACCTGTAGCTGAACACTTGATACAACACCAACTACCAATCCGACAACGAGACTTAAAGCAGATAGGATGGTTACCGTCATCAAGTCTGTATCATGTAACTTATCAAGTTTGAACTTATCTTTGACTTTGCGAATAACGTTTTGAGTTGCAAACAGATAGGCTGTAAAGAGGCTAACAATCTCCAATAGTAAAATCCATGTAAATGGACGGTAAACATTGACAGTAGCTTTTACTGAAGTAGCATTTTGGGTAACAGGATTGGATAAGAAGTTCAACAATACTTCGTTTGGTACCCCATTTTGATAGGCATTATTCAGAACCTTCACAAAGGATTCTACAAAGTTTCCATTATTAGTCAATTCTTCGTTAAACTGCGTCATCAAGGAGTCAGCATCTTGTGACAACTTTTCAGTACTTGTTTGAGCGTTTGACAATTCACGATTGAAATTACCTAAAGTCTCATTCACAGACTCTGCAGCTTTGACATTACTTTGAGAAGATTCCTTCACACCCGTAGTTTCTGACAAGAGAGCTGCATAATCCGAATTTAGGGTGGCCAATTGTTTATCAGTCTCTTCAAAAGCAGAATTGCTCCCCCCTTGCTTCTCAACCAAATCCTTTAGCTTCCCTTCCAACTGCTCGTACAACTCTAACTGTTTCTTGATTTTTGTATCCAATTCTTGGTTGGTAGCCAAAACATCCTTCACATTTTTTTCTAGAACAGGCTTGAGAGTAGTCAGTTCTGACAAGGCTTTATCTACTTTCTCTTTAGCACCCTCTTTATCTGTATCGCTAGCAGGTGCAGTCAGGCTGTCTTCATACTTCTTCAGATTTGAATCAATCGCTTCAAACCAAATATCTGACAATGCTTTAGACACATTACTATTTTTTAACTCTTTGACAGTATTATATGCTTGTGTGAGTGCTTGTACCTTTTGGTAGTCAGAAGCTATTTTCTGAACCTTTTGTCCATAAGACACTGCTGCTTGCTGAACACGTAACACATCTACTGGAGCACTAGCTGCTTGGACATCATTCAAGGAAATATCAACAGTCTTTGGCTCCGCTTTTGGAGTTGGACTTGGAGCCCCAGTTGAACTTGTAGTTGGAGTCGGAGCTGCCTCTGCAACACTATAGGCTACTTTGAAAGTTCCACCCGTCTTCAAATCAATTTCTTGACCAAACTCAACTGGTGTGCCATCATAAGTGACCGAATGAACCGTCACTCCTGTTCCAGCCTTCCATGATACCTTAGCCTTTGTTCCTGTTCGTCCAACAGCACTCGTACTCGAGATTGCCAGATCTTCCAAATTCTTCAAATCAGTCGAATTGATTTCGTCACTAGGCTCTTTGATTGTTTTTAATTCAGTATAGTTTACAGAAGGAATTGTGATTGGTGTCATACCAAAACCACTAAATTCTTTTCCACTAAAGTCTTCTTTGGGTAGTTCTGAGATTGCAGAAGCCAGCTGCGTTTTTAGAGATTCCTCAACCTTCTCTAGGTCCTTATTTGCAGCTTTATCCAAAAATTGACCGAGAGTGATATTATTCTTCTCACTTGTCTCATAATAAGCAGCTAATTTTTCATCGACAAAGTTACGAATATCCTTTTTATGATTCTCAAACTTGGTTCTTTCATCTGTTAGATTGGTCTCTAAAGTAGCAATCTCTTTGCTGATATTATCTGCTACTTTTTTATAGTGAGCCTCAACTTCTGGTGACGTTCCATCAGTGGATGCTGGTGTTCCATCTATATTAGAAGTCAGAATACGTTGAGCTTTAATTAATTCCTTATAAGTTTCAATTTGTCCCTTAACGTCTTCCCGACTCTGAGAAATGAGCCCAGTGATAACATCCGCATGATTTTTCTTCTCAGTGACCCTATCCTGAAGCAGAGTGTCAAGCTTTTTACCATAGGCAATCTGTGAAACGTCATAACGACCAAAAATCTGAGAATAACTATCCAAACCTGTCTTTAAAGCACTGTTGGCGTCAACAGAGGAACTAGACATACTATAGAGAGTTGGGAAAAGATTTTTAGAGTTGATAGCTGTATTATATAAATTCGTACGATAGTTTCCGATATTGGTCGCTTGTATCTGTGAGCTAGCTTGGACATTCTTTTGTGCTGTATAAAGGTTGTTCAAAATACTAGCCATATACATATCGACTAACTGACCATTCAAATCAGCAACAATATCTTTCGCTAGTTTATTTGCATCATTTTCTACTTGCAAATTTCCTTGCGCATTCACCTTATAATTGATGGTTGTCTTGTCAACATTGATGCTGTTAATATCGAGTATTTTTTCAGAAAAGTCACTAGGAATTGTTAAAACGAGTTGGTATTTCCCACTTTCTAACCCAGAATCAGCTGCTCCACGAGGGACAACAGACCAGTTTTGTGAATTATCACGCTCGATATTTTTTACATAACTAGCACCTAGATTGTATTCTTTTGTATCTACGTAGACAGGCTTATCTTCATTTACGATAGCTACATTTAATTTTGTCTGCTGATTAGCCTTTGCATTATTTTCATTGCTAATCGTTGTATTTTTTTGAACAGATAGATTCAAAAAAATAATCAATGCAAGCAATCCTAATGCCAGCAGACTACTTCCTATATATTTAAAAATTCTATTCTTCTTCATATTACTTTAAATCTTCTCCGTCATAAAAAATAGGAAGGCTCTCGCCCTCCTAAAGCCACTTATATAACAAATTAAATTTGTGATGCAAGATCTTGGTCGTTTTGTTCAACAATTTCAGCAACCTTGTTCAATTGAGCATTGATTTCATCAAGCAAAGTTGCAAACTCCTCAATTTTTGGAGACAATTCTGTGAATTGGCGATCAAAGCTCTCAAAAGCAGCACCTTTCCAGTTGTCTCGGATAGTATTTTGCTCTTGAGTTAATGTACGAAGTACTTGTCTTACTTCCTCAGAACCTTGAGTGTACTTTTGAGCAGAGGTGCGCAATTCTTCTGTTGTTAATTGAATTAAAGCCATGTGAAACTCCTTTATATTAATTTATGCCCTCATTATATCAATAATTTGCCTCAATTGCAAGTTTAAAATTCATTTTTTATTCTATTTATAAAAAATAAGAGCTGTTTCCATCTAAAAACTAGTAAGAAGGATTAAATTATCTACTTTTCTTGTATAATTACTTCTTTTTTTTATTTATAATAACAAAGTATAACAAACTCATATCATCCTTCTTTTATAAGGTATATTTGTTAAACGTTCTTTTCTTCTAACTTTCTATGAAAGTTTTTATTCTCTTGATGGCGAGCTTCCAACACATTCTCTATGCGACTCTTGTAAAGTTGATGATAGTTATCTAAATTGTTCTCTATCTCAAAGATATATGGTTGAATTTCAGCAAAACTACTGTCTCTGCATGCATAGGAAAGCGCCTCTAGGAGATTATCCGTCTCCCTACTAAACTTGTGGAAATCATCATCCAAATCCATCTCCAAACGCTCTAAGTTTCGTAATTTACGATTATGCTCATCCTCTAGTTTCTGAAGTTGCTTTTTATCCATCACAAGTTTTCTCCTAGTTCTTGATCGGACTTTGTAAAGCAGGGGTTTGCATGGTCTGGGTCAAGTAAGTTTCGGCAGCATCAGCGGCCTTGCCCTCAAATCCACCCTTAATATTGTTTACATAAGTCTTAGAAGCGTACTCTTGCATATCTGAAGCTGCTTCTTGCAACTTTTTAGCTAACTCCACTCCTTTAGCAAGGATTGACAGTTCTTTTGCAGTTACTAAGGCCCTGACTGCTTGGCGTTCTTGTTCCTTCATTCTTTCTTTGAAGCCTCTGTCGAGTTGCTCTCTTGTAATTAAAGTATCCTCATCCGTTAAGACTAACATTTTTTTCCCTCCATGTTTGTTTTACATCCGCCAATAGATTGTTAAAATCTTCAGCACTATTTGTATCTATGGTTTCAAAGGAACCACTAGCTTTAACCAAGCTCTCCCCTAGTTGCTCGATTTGTGTCAGGAAGGATGTTGCTGCTGTCTTCGTGTCACTTGCAACGCCTTCATCCCAAAAGCTTGTTGTGTCAAAACCAGAAAGTAGATTTGTAACTTCTGAACTTGACAAATATCCAACCATGTCAAAGGCTGTCTGTCTTGTTTCTTTTATCATGTTTTGAATATCTTCCTTAGCATCTGAAAGTAAGGTTTTCACAGATTTAACTTTGTCTTCCATGTCAAAATTTGCCAACTGGGCTGCTGTCTGAAGCAACTGAGCTCGAACCAAAATCCTCTTTTCTCCTGTAAGATTGCCATTTCTCAGTTGTTCCTGATAACGAGGAATAGCTTCTCTATCCCATTTTATCGATTCTTTACGAGCTTCTTCGACGATCTTGCTATATTCAGTTGTAAAATTCTCGTAAACTGAATAACCAATAGCTGCCTTTATTTTAAACTCACCTCTCATAATGGAATTTAAAACATTTGAGGCTACATTTTCATCGACTCCTAAAGCCCGGAGGGAATCCAAGGTTGTCGCTATCAGTCGAGCCAGCTTTTCACCTGCCCTGAGCAATTCTGGGTGAAAATCCTCTGAAGCAGTCAATAAATTTCCCTTCCCATCCGATTGGAAAACACCAAAGTCATGGGAACTTTCCAGATCAGTAATCTGGGTATAATGCAAGGGGACGAGGACATTGACTTTACCGACGGGTTTCTTAAGAGGTTCATCGGAGTCCCCCGGTAATTTGGTGATGGTATGCTCACGATTGAGCATCCCCACGACATCAAATGGATTGACATAGTACTCGATTTTTTCGCTGATCTTTTTGATTTTCTCATCACTGAGTCCCATTTTCTTTAAACTCTTTGTCGTGTCCGGGCCGTCAAAGAGGACCACTTTGCCGATTTTCTCCAGTTCTTCATCACTGAGGCCAGCTACCCCTTGCGCAGAGACAATGGTTCCTAAGGAGTGACCTGTGATGTCCATCGTAGCTTGCGGAGCTTTTTCAGTCATCTCTGCAATCTTCGTTTTCATTCCTACTGTCGCTAACTTGGCTTGCGGCGTATGGATATGATTGAGAGCGAACTTAGCATCGTTGTCAACCCAGTCGTTCCAATTTTCTTTACTGATGGCATCACTTCCGCGGATAGCCATATAGGTTTTCTTGGTATCATTAGTCAAGGTTGGCGTATCCGTTAAGTAGTAGGCACTGAAACCAGCTTCATCATCAGTTAACAATCCTTTTTGATAACGTTTGTGATGAACATCCTGCCTCATCCCATTCGCATCAGGAACTGGTATCGATGTGACTTTATAAGTATCTCGCAACTCAGGATCTGGTTGCAAGTAGACTCTACCATTATGAGGAAGGTTCTTACCTCCGGGTGTGATTTCACCGTCAAAAACTATATCTTCAGAAAAGTTAAAATCTTGAAAAGTTTTTGAATTATTTAAAGGCGGAAAATTATTAGGGCGATTAGCATATGCCGACTGCGCCAAATCTGCATAAAAATTATCAAAATTTTTTAAATTGCTATTACTCATATATAAACCATCCACCATCTCGTAAAATTCTTATGGGTTGCATTTCAGAAATCCTCTCAAGGTTAGGCAAGGAGTACCTGTTATTATCCAAAGGAAATCCAAGAGTAAAACTGCTTTCCTTTATATTGTTTATACGCCCTTTAAATGTTAGCATATAACCGCCTCCTTGAGGAGTTCCATTTCCTATCTGACCAACTTCCATACTATCCCAATCAAACTGGACACTTTCGACTTTAGGATTTCTAGACTTTATGAAGTTCGCCATCTCCTCTTCATGCTCCTTCAGATATGCCAACTGCTTGGCTCGCGGACTAAGAAATACTCCTCCAAATAGATTTGTTTCCTGTGCCATCCATGCGCCTCCTCCAAATACTACAAGGGCTAAAACTAGCCAAAGCAAGGTACGTTTTTTCATCTCTCTCCTCCTATATAGCGGAATCTAAGTATATTATATCATGAATGTAAAAAAAAAATACTTTTAGCAAGCATTCTAAGTCAATAGGGAATGAGTACTGTTAAATTTGAGTAAAAATTATCAAAGTTTTTTAAATTACTATTAGTCATATAAGAACCAACCTCCATCTCGTAAAATTCTTATAGGTTGCATTTCATAAATAACCAGTTCCTCAGGCACTTCATTTGAATTTCGTTTTAGAGGAATCCCTAATGTAAATTCAGTATCCTTATTATTATTGATTCTACCGTCCAATGTTATAATATACCCGCCACCCTGCGGAGTCCCGTTTCCTATAACTTCGACTTTCATACTATCCCAATCAAACTGAACACTCTCAACTTTAGGACTTAAAGCTTTCACAAAATCAGCCATATCCTCTTCATGCTCCTTTAAATAAGCCAACTGCTTGGCTCGCGGACTAAGAAATACTCCTCCAAATAGATTTGTTTCCTGTGCCATCCATGCGCCTCCTCCAAATACTACAAGAGCTAAAGCTAGCCAAAGTAAAGTACGTTTTTTCATCTCTTTCCTCCTATATAGCGGAATCTAAGTATATTATATCATGAATGTAAAAAAACTTTTGGCAAGTATTGTAAGTCAGTAGGGAATGAGTGATGATAGATTTGAGTAAAAATTATCAAAGGTTTTAAGTTACTATTAATCAAAAATCCTTCCTCCTACTCGCAATGGACCGCCTTGCATCATAGTATCAAAAGCAACTCGTCCATCTTCAATTTCAAAAATTACTTGCCAAGTTGAGCCCTCTATATTATTAAAACCTCCTCCAACTATTACAACATTACCTCCTCCTTGTGGAGTTCCATTTCCAACTTTTTCCCACATTGTTTCATCCCAATCAATCTGAACCGATTCTACTTTAGGATTTAAAGATTTTACAAACTCCTTAATCTCCTCTTCATGATCCTTTAAATAAGCCAACTGCTTGGCTCGTGGACTAAGAAATATTTCTCCCAATAAATTTGTTTCTTGTGCCATCCATGCGCCGCCTCCAAATATTACAAGGGCTAAAACTAGCCAAAGTAAGGTACGTTTTTTCATTTCTATTCTCCTAAACAAGTTATATATGAGTACTATTAAGCGTCGTTTTTAATTAGCTACTCGTATAAAAACCACCCACCGTCTCGTAAAATTCTTATAGGTTGCATTTCATAAATAACCAGTTCCTCAGGTACTTCATTTAAATTTCGTTTTAGAGGAATCCCTAGTGTGAATTCAGTATTCTTATTGTTATTGATACTACCGTTCACTGTCATCATATAACCTCCACCTTGAGGAGTACCGTTTCCTACCTGACCGACCTTTATACTATCCCAATTAAATTGAACACTTTCCACTTTAGAACTTAAAGCTTTCACAAAATCAGCCATATCGTCTTCATGCTCCTTTAGATATGCCAACTGCTTAGCTCGTGGGCTTAGAAATAGATTTGTTTTCTGCGCCATCCATGCGCCGCCTCCAAAGACTACAATGGACAAAACCAGCAAAATCAAGGCACGTTTTTTCATCTCTTTCCTCCTATATAGCGGAATCTAAGTTTATTATATCATGAATGTAAAAAAATACTTTTGGCAAGTATTAGAAGTCAGTGGGGAGTGAAGAGAATGTTAAATTTGAGTAAAAATTATCAAATTTTTTTAAATTACTGTTAGTCAAAAATCCTTCCTCCCATTCGTAAATAATTGGCTAAAGCCATTGAATTAGGAATAATTTTGCCATTCTCAATATCAAAAGTAACATTCCAAGAGGAGGACTCAATATGATTAAAACCACCATATACATTTACAATTTCTCCGCCTCCTTGAGGGGTCCCATTCCCAACTTTTTCCCATTTAGTTTCATCCCAAGAAATCTGAACAGATTCAATCTTTGAATTTTTAGACTTTACAAATTTTACAATTTCTTCTTCATGTTCCTTTAAATAATCCAACTGCTTAGCTCGTGGGCTTAGAAATAAATTTGTTTCTTGTGCTAGCCATGCTCCGCCTCCAAATATTCCAAGTGCTAAAATCAGCCAAAGTAAGGTACGTTTTTTCATAATGCTCCTTCAGATATATCATCTCCCTCTTACAATCCAAAACTCCTTAATTAAAAACAAATTACGGATCTATTGTTGCTTTAGAAATAGAAGATTGTCATTAAAACTAGTATAGCATAAAAGCCTCAAACATCCTATTTCACCAATCACTCTTCTTGAAGGCTTGTTAATAATCTGACCAGAAGTATCTGAGTTGAATACAAAGAAACAACTGACTTTGTCAGATTGCAGCTACATTTGTAAGCGACTAAAGTCGCAACAACTGTGTCAATTGCACCAATTTAAGTATGAAAGTACAAAAAGAACACCCCGAAAGGTGCTCTTTGTAAGTATCGTAATTCTCTCGAATGAACGTTTACTAAATTGTGATGCTTTACGGACTTTCTTAAGACCTGGTTGGAAAGTGTGGGTTTCCGTTGGGTTAAAAACAACACAATATCAAGGCTTTTCAGAACGATATCTACTGATTCATTTCATAAAATTTGAACCAATATTTTTTAAATAGGGGAATTTCTTAACGCATAACTTTCAATCCTATCCTCTTCCTTCTTATCCTAATAAAGTTTGTAATATTGGAATAACAACGATAAATAGAACCGTACTTAGAGTCACTACATTCGTAGAGAATTCCACATCTCCTTTTCCTTGATTAGCAAGGATTGGGAGAACAGCTAGAGCTGGTGTAGCGGACTGAATCATAAAGGTCTTAAATTCTACTGTCGCCATATTTGGTGCAAAGAACTTCAATACAAGAAGCATGATCAGAGGAGCTAGGATAAAGCGTCCAACTAAAGTAACAATTGTATCTTTATCAAAAGCAATGGTATTCAAGCCTGCCCTAGCAAGAACAATACCAATATAAATCAGAGATAGAGGAGTGACGATATTTCCAACATAGGTTAAGGTATTCATTGCGAAATCTGGAATAGGAATTCGGAGAATCAAAACTAGTAGAGCCACAAGAAAACCTACAAGCGGAGCTGGTAGCAATTTCTTCCAGTCAAATTTAGTTGTCTCCTTGCTTTGACCCGATTTACTATCGCTCGTCATCAAATACACGCCCAATGTCCAGGTGGAAATCGTATTGGTGATATAGTAAATTAAGAAATAAGGAAGAGCCTGCTCTCCAAAAAGAGCAACGTTTAATGGTAAACCGATAAAAATAGTATTGGCATTCACAAAGGTATTAATCATGGTCCCTCGCCGTCCTGGACGAACCTTGAAAACCACAACTGCAATATAAGCTACGATATAGCCCAAGATAAAGGCCACAAATGTATAAAGGAGACCTCCAGAAAGACTGATTAGTTTATCTAGTGTTAGGTATTTCATCACCGACACAAAGATTGATGCTGGCAAGGCTACATTCATGATCAAACGAGATAGGTTAGGTCCAAAGTCATCTCCAAACCATCCCTTCACCTGAAGAATATACCCCAAAACAATAATAGCAATTATCGGAATGATACTCGTAATCGAGGTTAAAAAGAGTGACATAGGTATCCTTTCTATATTACTTAAGTCCACAGCCCATACAAATCTGTCGCTATAGAAGGATAGACAGCAACAGGAATGAATTATCTATACTCTGGATACCACTTCAAATCACGAACGGCTTTGACCATATCTGTTTCCTTAGCGCGTGCAAGACCTTGTTCTTGCGCTTTTTTAGCGACTGCTTCCGCTACTTTAATAGAAACATCTGCTACATATTTGAACGGCGGCAAAACAGGAGCTCCTGGTTGGCCTGGATTGACAATACCACTCAATGAATGAGCCGCTGCTCCAATCATTTCATCAGTTAAAAGACTTGCTTCAGAAGCCAGCATACCTAGACCAAGACCTGGGTAAATCAAGGCATTATTGGCTTGACCAATCACATAGTCGACACCTTTATAAGAAACCGTATCAGCAGGAATTCCTGTTGCGACAAAAGCTTTGCCATCTGACCATTCAATCAAATCTTTGGCAATAGCTTCAGCTAGTTTGGTTGGATTTGACAAAGGGAAGATCATCGGACGTTCTGTGTTTTCACACATAGCCTCTACTATTTCTTTAGTGAAGGTATTAGGTTGAGTCGAAGTTCCTACAAGAATGGTTGGCTTCACAGTCTTCACTACTTCAAGCAGGTCAGTCAACTTGTCTGCGTTACTAAAGTCAGCACGTTTCTTAGCAAACGGTTTTTGTTCAGGAGTTAGGTCATCCATATCATCAAATAGAAGACCTTGTTTATCAACCATAAAGAAACGTTTATAAGCTTCTTCTTCAGAAAGACCTTCACTCACCATTTCACGAAGAACACGAGAGGCAATTCCTGCACCCGCAGTACCACCACCATAGCAGAGATAAACTTGATCTGTTAATTTTTCACCACTAATATCCAGTGAGCCAAAGATACCGCCCAAGGTAACAATCCCTGTGCCTTGAATATCATCGTTAAAAGTTGGAATTTGTTTCCGGTATTTTTCAAGAATATTGGCTGCATTCAAGCGACCAAAATCTTCCCAGTGAAGATAAAGTTTAGGAAAGAGACGCTCTGCTGTTTGAACAAATTGATCAATGAAGTCATAATAGCGCTCACCACGCACGCGTTCATGGCGATTTCCTAAGTAATTAGGATTATTGCGGAGTTCTTCACGGTTCGTGCCTGCATCAATGACTAAAGGAAGCACCATAGAAGGATCAATCCCTGCTGCTCCAGTATAGACCATCAATTTCCCAACTGAAATATCTACCCCATTTGTTCCCCAGTCACCAATACCAAGGATTCCTTCCGCATCTGTTACAACGATAAGACGGATTTCTCGATTACCCGCCGCATTTTTCAAAGTAGCTTCAATATTTTCAGGGTGATTAATATCAAGATATCCCGCATATTGGGGATCTACAAAGAGGTCACTATAGCCTTCAATAGTATCCGCAATGGTTGGGTCATATACAATTGGATTAAACTCTTCCAAATGTTTAGAAAATAAATAGTAGAAAAGGGTACGGTTGGTATTAAAGATTTCCATTAGGAAAAGACGTTTTTCCAAATCGCTTACTTTTGTTTGCATTTGTGCATATGTTTGCGACGCTTGTTCTTCAATAGTTTGGACATAGGGAGGCAATAAACCAATAAGGCCTAGCTCCTTTCGTTCTTCCAAGGTAAAAGCAGTTCCTTTATTAAGGAAAGGGTTGTTTAAAATATCATGTGCAATCATAGTGCAACCTCCTTTTTACTTCTATTATACCACTTAAAACGAATCGTTTGGAAAACTTTGTTGTTTAAAAAATACAATTGTGTACGCATATGTTATAATAAGTCTACGAGAACAATTTTCTAATAAGCTCTTTTATACTTAAAACACCATTATTAATGACACTTTAAGTTGTTATATTTTATAAAGTTCTGGACTCATAAAACTCTCAATGATCACTCTTTACTAAAAGTTTCGAGCAAAAGAAACTAATCATACAAATTGGCAATCCGAATTAAAATAAATATTATATAAGTTTGTTATACAATACTTTGTATTTTTTAAGATGTTTTTTTGTCATGCAAAACTTGTATTCTATTTATATGACGAATAAAAACTATTTACAACAATATATTTCCCAAAAAGTGAAATATTTTCGAACACAGAAAAAAATGAGCCAGGAAGAACTTTCGGAACAAGCAGGACTTGGGCTTAAGTATATCAATCAACTTGAAAACCAAAATGTGAATCTGACCATTCACAGTCTTGAAAAAGTGATTGTCGCCCTAGAGATGACCCCAGAGGAATTTTTCAATTTTGATAGTCTTGAATCAACCTCTGATAAAACTGACAATCTTTCACTCAAGAGAATCAACATGAAGGTTAAACAACTCCCTATTGATAAACGAGAAAAAATGTTGGTCATTTTTGAAAGCATCTTAGATAACCTTTGATATCCCTGACTCACTTACATTTTAACCGGTGAATACTCGTATAGTCAAATTGTAGGATACGGATAAAAAGTATTTATCTGGTGATTTCCACTTATTTTCCTTCTCCAACTAATGAAAGTGAGCCCATATGAATTTAAAAGATCTACAATATTTTTATGACCTCTGCCAGCTTCAATCCTATACGGAAGTAGCAAAACAACATAAAGTCAGCCAACCATCTATTTCTTATGCCATCAAGCGCTTAGAGGAATCTTTTAATTGCAAATTGATTCACCATGATCCTTCACATCGCTCCTTTAGACTAACTAATCAAGGACAAATCCTTCTGAAGCATACAGAACTGATTTTACCCGAGGTCATTTCTACTCGCAAAGAAATTAATCGCTCTTTGGCGCATTGCTCTACTGTAGGATTCCCTCCTATTATCATTCAGTATCTTTTCTCTGTCTTAAATAAAGAAACTGAATTTGATTTTTTTAAAAAAGGTGCGCCCTATCCGCGGTGGATCCGTAGAATTATTAAATCTTCTCCTTAAGGGAGAACTAGATGCGAGCTTACTTGGCTTGATTGAACCACTCAATCATCCTTCAATAGAGACACATGAACTCTTTCATAAAGAACTGTATGTCGTTTTATCTAAGAACCATCCTCTTGCTACTGCTCCTTCCCTCACTTTTGAAGAATTAGTAGATCAATCCTTTATACTTTTAGACGAACACTTTGTTCACCTGAAAGCTTTTGAACTACTTAATCAAAAGTATCAAAACAAGGCAGAAATATTCTTTAAGAGTGACGACATTATCATTATTAAAGAACTTTTAAAGAAAGGGATTGGCGTAAGTTTACTGGCTGATATCGCACTTTCTGATGAAGATGATGATTTAATAAAAATCCCTCTAATACCGGAGGACCAGATAACATTTACAGTTTATTACGCTTATCTCAAATCAGCTACACTGTCATCAGAAGTAGAAGCCTTATTTAATCTCATTAAATCATATGAATAGAAAAAAACTCTAACTATCAACTACCTGATAGCTAGAGTTTTTTACATTATAGGTATTAGACTAAAGCACGAAGAAATAGGATATGATCGCCGAATCTTTTCATTTACCTGATGCCATTCAACGAGATTCCCAATTATAAATCTACAAAGTGTCGATAAAAAAGAACACCCCGAAAGGTGCTCTTTGTAAGTATCGTAATTCTTTCGAATTAACGTTTACTAAATTGTGATGCTTTACGAGCTTTCTTAAGACCTGGTTGGGGCATCACTTATTTCATCTAATTTCAAAATTCTTTAAAATCAATGTTCTCACTAGTTTTCAGAAAATAAAATTTCAACTAATTTCAATCAATTGCATCAAAATAAGGTAAATTTTCGTCAAAAATAAGTAAAAATCGAACCAGAATATCAAAAGTTTACCTTATTTGGTTTTTACAGACAGAAGTCAAGCAGACATTCACTACTCGTCAGTTATGACGAAAAATATTGATTTAAAGTGATTTTTGAAATTTAGAATTTCGATGTGTTACTGTAAAAATCAACCAAATGACTACATTTTATGAGAAATAAATTTAGAAGTTAATATATACAAAATCTCTTTTATCAATTTTAGAAAATGAATACTTTGATAACCTGTTCAAATTTTATAAAGAAATTCAATTATTATTGAGAGATTTAAATTCATTAAAACTAATAATTTCAAATGGAAATTCCACAAAGTTTGATTTTATTAGTTTATTTGTAATGAAATATGATTTTAATGAGTATCTCTCTTCTAATCCGATATTTCTACAAATTACATCTAGATTCTCTTCAAAATACTCTACTCGCCGTTTGAACTTTAGTCCTTTGGCCTTTCCCCCAAAAAAGTATTCTTTTTGATCACCCATACTATCTTTCATAGTCTGACTTAAACGCATATATTTAACTTCAAATAATAATATTTCTTTCAGCTTATTGTCTATCACAATTAGGTCGTAATCTCCTAAATTTCTAGGATGATTTCCTTTAATATCTAATTTATATAATTCTTGATCAATATGAGTAACGTACCTATTATCTTTAAATAAGCCCTTAAGATTTTGGACTATCTGTTGTTCGTAAAATTTTTTCCAACTATTTATTGTATTTAGCGTATTTTGCATACCAATATCATATGGTAAAATGAAGTTCATCATTCCCTCTGTCCAATCTTTTGCCAACCTATCAAGAATAATAGGTGAAAAAATAATGCTATTATGATTAACAATAATAGGTTTAGCAGAAAATTTATTATCTCTTTTCTTTTTCTCCCATATTGGAATTACTCCATTAGTAGTAATTTTCTTCTTTTCTATAACTAAGAATTTCAAAACACCATAAAAGATTTCAATTGAATAGTCCGAATTCTCTTCAAAATATTTAGCCAAATCTTCTATTTTACCTGTTACAACATTTCCTTTTACAGTCAGTAATTTTTGATTTTTTAATTTTAAAATATGACTATTACTTGAAAATATGGAGAGGAAACAAATAAAAGAATCAAAATCAACTTTCGTATCTTGAAAGAACGATTTCTTAACCAGATCAATTATATTATTGTCAATTTCCTTATCTCTACTTGCGTATTCACCATATTTATACTTGATTTCTATCATTTCATCAACAAATTGTAAGTACTTTTCCGTTTCTGAAATATCTACAACATAATTATCTTCAATCTCTAACTGAAACCAATTGCTAGCACCATACGAATAGGCATCAGAAAGAAGTTGAAAATCTAATATGTATTTCCCATAAGCAATCAATTCATCAACAATATCATCACTTGGAATTAATGCGTCATCATACCTTTCTGTTACTAAATTCTCTTCAATAAGATATTCTAATATTGGTTTATAAACGCGGGCCTCTTCACGTAAATCAATCGTTTGTTCTCGAAATTTATTTAATTTAACAGTTTGAAGATTTCCGTTATCTGAAAATGTAGTTAATCTTCTGCGGTGGATATCAATATTAAAAATAATTAAAGATAATATATTTTGTAGTTTAAGTATCAAGTCATACTGATTATACAATGACATCATAGAAACTAAGTCTTCGCGTATTTTATTTCTAAAACATCTTACGATAGCAACTATGTCTGATTCACAATATATACCTGGCTCTAATCCAAGTTCTTTAATGATGTTAGCAATACTTTTCCTGACTCTTTTAAAAGAATAGTTTTTAGGAGCTGAGAATTCTAAATGAGGCTGAATAAAATATTCAACCCTAACTTCAAATAAGCTTGAAGTTCGTTTCTCATTGTCTGTTTCTTTAATTTTTTCAAATAACAAAACTCTATCCTTAAAAAGGAAACCGTCTAGTAAATTTATTAGAATTGTATTTTCAAATTCCAATGTTGATTTGGAAAGATTATCAGCAAATATTTTATTCCATCTAGGAGCTAATAAAGTTATCTGATATTTGGAATTTTTAACAAAAACTATTTTATTAAAATAGTTCGTTTCTTGTATCGGACATCTAGAATTAGCATTTCTATCAAGCACAGACTTAGATACTAAATTAATCTCCATAGTTTCTTTTTCATAGTTTGATAAAATTGCTTCTTTATTATGACATAAAGCATTTAAAACAATTTCGTTAAAAGATTTTATTTGTTCGTAATCATAGATATTTATATCTTCTAAAATAAAATGTAACTCCCGATATATAATTCTTTTATGATTCTCTGAAAATATATCAATTGATCCAAGATGAGCTTTTGAAATAAGTGACAAATCAGTTTGTTCCCTATCAACTATTTTCCAACCATGAATATTATAAAACTCTCCCCCTATTTCAAATGGATAGTTTAATACAATTTTATCAAACGTTTCCATATTATAATGAACACTTTCATAGGGTAAGAAAGCCATATTTACATTCAAAGCACCATCATTAATCATCTGATTTGATGATTGCCACATTCGAAATAAAGCATCTCCATTGGAGAAAGACATAATTCTATCTTGATTATTGTTATAAGCTATAAAAAAATCAACGATTTCTTTTATTGAATTCGCATTGTTAATTATTCCTATAATACTACTTGCATTTAATACATATTCATCATCATCTCCAAATACGAATGTTTTAGTGATATTTGGAGATATACTCTTGGTGTCAACTCCAACAAAAATAATATTGCTCTGGGACTTAAACTCAAATCCTCTAACTTCTCCATCTTGACAAAGACCTGCTATCTGGTAAGTATTATCAATAATTCCTTTTTTTAAGTGATCTGAAATTTTATTTTGGCTTGGCTCTAAAACAATTAATTTATCTTCATTTAAAAATGCCAATGTATTTTTTAAATCAATCTTTTCTTTAGCCTCTTTGTTAATTAACCTCAGATTATAAAATGAATTTCCTTCTCGTTCAAAGAATTTTGTAAAATTACAATTTAGTCTGCTCCAGAAGCTTAACCAAATAGATTCTTCAAACTTTGATTCCTCTATTTCGCTTTCTATTCTCTCCATAAAACAATCTTTCATAACTGGTAAAAATATGGGAAAGTTATTAATAGGAGTAAATAATGGATATAACTCAGCATTATTACTTTTGAATGTTTTGAAATACTGGGCAAGTTCGTTATCATAAAAAAGCTCATGATTTTGATATATAAAATTGAAATAACTCTCAGGTGGACATTCAAAGTTTTCTTGAGTAAACTCACTTTTAAATGGTTCTAAGGATGAAATAATTAAATCTTCATATTCAAGTATCTCATACCATATTTCTTTGAATTGCTTAAAATCATGCACTAAAGATTCTATTACAAATGAAGTTTCATAAGTATCTTCATTGCCATTTCCTATAAATATTTTATGAAATCTATCATTTGAATAGAATCTTACATTTCCAGTATCAATAGGGAAATCTTCTTTTGGGTATTCAGGTATATAATACTCAATTGCTTTTTTATAAAAGTCTACAAATTTGCTGTATGAATCTATTTTAGTAGTCCCTAAAATCTTACTTTCATTATTAATAAAATCTCTATTCAATTTATCTACTATTCCTAAAAATCTCCTATTTGGAAACCATGAAGTAATAGAGTAGATAACTTTAGATAAAGATTCAATGTCATATTCTAATAAAAAAGAGTTATTCATATTTTTTCCTCATAGGCTATCAATTTTATCTCCCAAATGTAATCAGAATGTTGAAAGAAATCTAGCTTTCTAAACATCTATCTGCGAATAAATTAAATTCCTTAGAATTATACAACTTCTTAAATTAGCCGTCAATTTATTTCCAGTTAAAAACCTTATCTAATTTCTTAATACATTATAATTATTATTTTTTATACTAATAAATCCTGTAATTACTATGATATTGGTAACCTAAAACATATGTTTAGTTTCTGTCTAGAGAGTTAAATAGGCAATTTTATTGTTTTCTATAAACATATTGGACATAATTATTCATGAAATTTTCTTACTTCTCGAGCTAAATAGCTATCTGGATGTCTTTTTATAAAATATCTTTCTCTTGCAAATCCATTGTTTCCATATTGTAAGCTTTTATAAATCAAAGGTCTCAGGAGCTCTTTATCTCCTGTTTGTATATATTCTAAGATCTCATTGCCATATTGGTATTTTTTGACATAACCTAAATAATTACCTTGCCAATGAGAATTTTCTTCTCTAAAACTTTGGAAACTACTCATTAAATGAAGTAATTTTTCTGTCAGTTCTAATATATATGTTGCGTATATGACATCTATATCTTCATAATCTAAATATTCATCAGTATACTTACCCAGAACGTTATTAATGTTATCCTTATTTAGACCGTTTAACACATTATCATTCCATACTTTATTACCATATTTTTTTCTAATTTCAACCGATTCCATATCACCTTGGTACAAACGCATCTCCTGTTGAATTGAAATTATTGATTCTAAACTTTGATAAGTACTATTTTCATGAATATATTTTTCTTTATAGCCGTAATAACTGCCATCATTAATGAATTTATCTATTTTTTTCTTTAAAATTTCATTGTAAAATTCATTCAGATAAACATCAATAAATACTATTTTATTGATGTTTTTTGAATCATTTTTTACACGTTCTTCATAAAATTCCCAAAATAAGGTACTAATATTAAGAACTTTTTCTGTAGCCCGAAAAATACCTGTCATAAATAATTCATAATGCTCTTCAAAAAGTATCCCATATACTTTTTGAACATCAACAACCTCTAATCTTATTTTTTCGAATTCAATATTAAGTGGCATATAACCCAAAACTATTCTCCATAGATTGTCATCATACGACTCAAAAAGAATATCTAAAACAATAATAGATGATAGGAAGGATTTGAGTTTCCAATGTTCGGAACGATCACCAAAGCAAATTTCATCATAAGATTTAAACATTATATTACGCGCTATATATTTCTTTTTTTCATTACTAACTAAACCTAATTTTGTGCCATATTCATCCAACTTACAATTGTTCAAAACATCTTCTATTGCATTAGGAGTATAAAGATATGGATTCTTTGAGGTTACAATCCCTCTTCTAATAAGGCTAATTAACGGAGAATTGCTTGAAGAAATCTCTCTATTCGTAAGTTTTTTATATTTCTTATTTATTTTCTTTTCTTGACCTGTATACCAGTAATACTCTGTTGAAGCCCTTGACTTACGTTCCTCATTTATAATTTTAATTTTAGAATCTAGCCTCAATGAAGCACAATCGATAAAATACTTCTTTGTCCTTTTAAAAATCATACTCTTCCTTTTTATAACGTGGTGTTTTTTAGTTGTTATTTTATAAAAATCACCTTAATTATACCACGTTTTTAACTTTATAATGTAATTATCCCTATTTCAATGGAAAATTATGAAGTCCAAAGGTGCACCAAAGGACGGATTGAAACTCAGAACATAGCTACATCTTCAGGTATTCGCTATGTCAAATGTTTCACCGTTTCTTTGGTGTGTTTTTTTCATACTTAGCTCGGTAAACGACTGTGTTTCTATTCCGTCCAAGGACGGAAAGGAAGTAAAATGACATATAAAAGTGTAATAGAGGAATTATATTGCAAACTGTTAGGTATAGAGCTCAAGAGAATACTTAATGAGCGAGAAATGTTACAAAATCAAATTGGATATGAAACAGCTGAGGGGGAAGTTGAGTTATTATCCGAAACAACAGTTGGACAAATTCTAAAGGGAAAAAGAAATATTAGTTTTAATGCTTCGTTAGCTTTTCAGACCAGTTTAGATTATAAAAATCCTAGGGAATTATTTTTCCCAAGTATTGAATTCGAACTACTACTTATTGAAAATATAATATCTACAATTTTGATAGATCCTACTTTTGAAAATACTTTTCTAAAAAAGTTAATAGCAAAAAAATTTTCCAATGTCTCAAAGAAAGAAGTATCGCAAATCATTGAAAAAAATAAAAAAATTTTTCTAGACTCCTTATCAAGCTTTATTTCAGATTTTCCCGAAGAAGAAACATCCTATCAAATTGCTGAAAAAATAACTGATTGGTTATCTGAATTTGCCTGCCTCATATCACAATTTTAAAGATAGACTGTCATAAAAACTGACAGTCTACTTCATGAAATTACGTTAAACTAAGATTGTTCTTAGCTAAGACAAATAATCAAATACGAGGTAAATCTAATGAAAACACGCAATCGCAAAGGTGGCTACTCAGTCAATACTGCTAACGAATATATTGACAACAAGCAGGGCATTCTCTGCTTGAGCACTGAACTAGAAGCACAAATTAAATTTGAAGACGGCCAACCAACAGGTGAAATCATTGCTTATAAAGCTTGGTTCTCACAAAAAGGACTTCCGCCCTTTACCGTCAAATTTGAATCCGAAGTGGAGCTACCATCTTATATGGCATTGGTACAGTTTGATAATCTTCAAGCCTGCGAAGTTGGCTTTAACGTCTACTTCAAAGCTGACAATCTCAAGGAGGTCAAATAATGACGAATAGAGAACTGGGACAATATCTGCTCCAAAGCCTCAATATGGGACTTGGGAGCATTATGCAAGGAGAAACCAGCTATACTAATAGCTTTGACTGCAAAATTATGGACGAAGGGTTCCTCTTTCTTCCTCGTTTGCCAGCTGGTTATATCATTGATGATGAACTCTATCAGAAAATTTTCCTGATTGCGAATGCTGCTCTTTATCCTCGCTTCACTCTTCTCAAACAAAATTCAGCCTATTTTATGGCACTAGATACAAATGATATTCATGTCCAGCGTGGGCTCTTCTTCCCTTGGACAGCAGGCGTTTCTGAACGCCTAGTGATTCCTGATCTGGATGAATTCACGACAAAACAGAAGGGAAATCTTATTCCCATCATGAAAAATCTTACTCTTGACTTTAACAAAGTAACTTCTATGGCTATCGCTGGGAACAGCGGATCAGGTAAATCTTATGCTCTAACCTATTTTCTCAATATGCTCAAAAATATTTCTGACTTGATTATTGTAGACCCTAAATTTGATACGCCTAGCCGTTGGGCTCGTGAAAATGGAATTGCCGTTCTACACCCTCAGAAAAATCGCTCTAAATCAGACTTTGTTTCAGAAATCAATGAGAACCTAAGCGCCTGCTTGAATCTTATTCAACAGAGACAGGAAATTCTCTATGATAAGCCAGACCATCCATTTGAACATTTAACTATCGTCATTGATGAAGTACTTGCATTAACCGAGGGAGTCAATAAAACCATCAAGGACTCTTTCTTTTCGCTTCTATCTCAAATTGCTTTGCTTGGGCGAGCTACAAAAGTCCATCTTTTTCTAGTCAGTCAGCGTTTCGACCATACATCTATCCCAATTTCTGTTCGGGAACAATTAAATGTCTTAATTCAAATTGGTAATATCAACAAGAAGACAACGCAATTTCTATTCCCTGATTTAGACCCTGAAGGCATTGTTATCCCTATTGGAAAAGGAACTGGACTTATTCAGATTATTGATAATGAACATCCTTATCAAGTTTTACCTCTCCTTTGTCCTACCTATTATACAAAGAAAGGCATTCTGTAACCTATGAAAAAAACTTTCTTTCAAACGACTTACAACCTAAATGCGAACTTAATAATCCTTGCGTTTCTTAGCTTTCTCTTTAAGATTGGAATCAACTTACTTATTCAAATGTTAGAAACCACTAAACTCTCTGAAATGCAAGGACTTTTTACAACAATACTAGATAAGTTGACTGCTCTTGAACATTACATTCAACTATTGTCATTCTGCCTTATTCTCATTCCTACTCTTTTGGTTAGCATTGAGTTAGTTCAAAGATTTTTAAAAGATTCATTATGGAATTATTTCAAGTCTATTTACCAGACTTCTAGAATGAGACAATTTCTGAAGCAAGATGAACAATATGAATCAATGAATACAATTGAGAATCAGACCGTTACTCGCATCAACCCCATTTTAAAAAGTTTCAATCACTCTGTCTTAGGGTGTACAGTAGATGTAAGAAAAGAAAACGTCACTGTCTTACTTGCCATTCCAAGAACTCAACAGGCTCAGAAGTTACTGAAAGAAATGGAAGATGATATCAAGGAAGAAATTTCAAACAGAAATCCACACTATTATTTTTCTTCACCCCATCGAAAAGGTAATACACTTTGGTTTACAGGAACTAAGAGATAAAGGAAAATATGGGGCTTGGCTCACATAGTGAAAGCCAATAGCCCCGTATTTTCAAAATCATCTATTCACGTGTAATGGGGTTACTACGACCCCCATTACACCAATAATCATCAATCATAGAAAGGAAATAAATGGCTAAAGAAAAACGCTCGAACAAGTGGGCTTTCCTTCTTTATCAGGAAAGTGCCCCTGAGCATTATCTGGATGTTTTAGAGAACATGCATATCCCCTTTGTTCTCAGTCCATGGCACGACAAAGACATCAACAAGGAAACGGGAGAATTTAAAAAAGCTCACAAGCATGGAGCATTATATTTTGATTCACTCAAAAGCTATTCTCAAGTTTCCGAATTACTAATTAAGAACCTCAATACACCGGCCCATGTAGAACCTGTTATGTCTCCTAAAGGAATGTATGACTACTTCACTCATGCAGAAAATCCTGAAAAGACTCTGTACGATATCAATCAAATTTAAACTGGTTGTGGCTTTGAGCTAGATAAATTTCTTATCAGCAACAACAGTGACGAATTTCTTTTAATGGTAATTGATATGATAGAAGAACATAATTTTACAGAATTTAACAACTTAGTAAGATACGCTAGAAAAGAAAATCAGCAGTTGCTAAGTTTAGTTATGGATAAAACTTACTTCTTTGCAAAATATCTGGACTCACGCCGTCATTCTAGATATGGGAAGGAGGATAACGAATGCAAGTAATCCTACCAGATGAGCAAATTCACCAAATTCAACTATTACTATCCAATCTTATTCGAAAAGAAATTAAACAACAATTAGAAAAAAATCCTTTAAGTTGTCCCTATTTGAACAAACAACAGACTTGCGACTATTTAGGAATTTCCAACAACACTCTTGATTCATGGATTCAAAAGGGGCTTCCATCCATCAAAATTGGAAAAACAATTCGATTCCACAAAGAATCTATTGACCGCTGGCTAAACAGTAACAACTAGAAAAATCAAGATTTTTATTTTATAATGGTCATGATATTTTCTGGTTCGATGAAAAGGAGAATATCATGACTATCAGTAAGACAAAAAACGGAACTTACCGCTTAAAAGTCTATATACCAATAGAAGCACGAATGCCTCTTGGCATCGTTAATAATAACTATTATGATAAAAGGTTTAAAACAAGAAAGGAGGCACGACAAGCAGAGATAGACTTACTCACGAAGTTAAACCAAATTGAAGATAATGCGTTTTCGGGACTAGGCAAAGAAGATATTCTTTTCTCAGACTTCTATACTAATATTTGGTGGGAATCCTATAAAGCAGGACAAACTACATCTACTTCTAAACCACCAAGCAGGTCAACAATTGCCAATACCAAAACATGTTTTGAAAAGCATATACTACCACTTCTTGGCAACTATACGATTCAATTTTTAAACCAAAATAAACAGGTTATTCTAAATTTAATGACGTCAAAAGCTAACGAATATGCAAACTTCAAAACTTTACGAAGTTACGTTATTTCTATTTTTGATTGGGCGGAAGAACTTGAGTATATTGAAGCAAATAGAGTTGCAAAAACTTTAAGGCGAATTAAGGCTGTCAAAAAAATTCAACTTGCAGAATCAAAACGTGATGAAGATTTATATTTAACTCATGAGCAACTCCAAGAGTGGTTTTCAGCCTTTAAAGAGGATTTAGAGAATGATAAAATATCACTCAAAGATTACGTCCTTTTCTATCTCACTTTTTTCCTTGGAGATAGAAAATCAGAAACATATGCTCTCCAGTGGAAACATATCGACTTTTCAAAATCTCAGATTCAGTTAATTCAGGCTTTAGATAGATACGGACAAGTAAAATCTACCAAAGGAAATAAAAAAACAATCTTTTCTATTTCTAGTGACTTACTTCAACTTCTGACTTCATGGAAAAAACAACAAAAATATGAACTGGCAAATTTTGGTATCATCAGTAATCCAGAACAATTCATCTTTACTTACATAGATACCAGAGGAAATACCAATAAACCTTTACACTCTGACTATCTCAATAATAAGATGAAAACTATCAGAAAGCGACACCCAGAGCTTACACACGCTACGCCACACAAACTACCTCATACGGGAGCAACGCTCGCTAAACAGGCAGGAATGAGCATAGAAGCCATTTCCGAAGCCCTAACACACAGCGATACAGGTACAACACAGATTTATGTCAATACTTCTAATGTAGTCCCTATGGCAGTCGGTGAATTTGCCTTAAAGTCTCTAAAACAATGAGGTGAAAATAAGGTAAATTTTGAGGTGAACTTTTTCAAAAAACATAAAAAAAGCACCCATGAGGTAAACTCTTGAGTGCTTTGAAACGTTGATATAATCGTATTGATTAACGTTTTGAGAATTGTGATGCTTTACGAGCTTTCTTAAGACCTGGTTTCTTACGCTCAACTTTACGTGAGTCACGTGTAAGAAGTCCTGCGCGTTTCAATGAATCTCGGAAGTCTGGGTCTACTTGAAGAAGGGCACGAGCGATACCGTGACGTATAGCTCCTGATTGACCAGCGTATCCACCACCTACAACGTTAACGAAAACGTCGTATGAACCTACAGTTGAAGTAACTGCGAATGGTTGGTTGATAACAAGACGAAGGTCAGCGTGTGGGATGTACTCTTCAACATCCTTTTTGTTAACAGTGATTTTACCAGTTCCTGGAACAAGGCGAACGCGTGCAACAGCGTTTTTACGACGTCCAGTACCTGCATATTGTGCTTGTGACATACTTTATTGTTCCTTTCCTTAGATAAGTCCTGAAATATCAAGAACTTCTGGTTGTTGTGCAGCGTGAGTGTGCTCAGCTCCAACGAATACTTTCAATTTCATACCTTGAGCACGGCCAAGAGTATTGTGCGGAAGCATACCTTTAACTGATTTTTCGATCAAACGTACTGCATTTTTAGAACGAAGTTCACCAGCAGAGATTTGTTTCAATCCACCTGGGTGGTTTGAGTGAGTGTAGTAGATCTTATCAGTTGCTTTTTTACCAGTCAATTTAACTTTTTCAGCATTGATAACGATTACGAAGTCACCTGTATCAGTGTGTGGTGTGAATGTTGGTTTGTTTTTTCCGCGAAGTACGCTAGCAACAACTGCTGAAAGGCGTCCAAGAGGTACATCAGTTGCGTCAACAACGTACCATTTGCGTTCTACTTGGCCTGGTTTAGCCATGAATGTAGTTTTGTTCATGATTTCTCCTATATGAATATCGTTTTTGTTTACAGGGCGGATGTTCCGGTCCGCGGGGTATTTGAAAGGTTCCGGGGCCTTACAAATGGGGTAAACAATACCGTCTACTATCATACCAAATTTTACTACTAAAAGTCAATAGATATAAAAAATAATTTTCCCTATTTGGCCTTTAAAATATCACAAAAACCTCGTGAAAACGAGGTTTCTATTGCTATTTATAAGCCAAGGCACGTTTGAAGCTTTTCCATAGACCTAAGTCATCTGTCTGAAGGACCAGGCTGGCATACATACGCCCGATAAAGGCTGTTGCAGTGACTGCAAAAATAACCGTTATGGCAAGGGAAATCCAAGCTTCTAAATCACTTGCATAACCATTGATGGCTCTAAATGGCATAAAGAAGGTTGAAATAAAGGGAATATAAGACCCAATTTTCAAAACCAAATTGTCTCCTGCAGCACCTAGAGAAGTCACACCGACAAATCCTGCTATAATCAAGATCATCAAAGGCGACAAGGCCTTTCCTGAATCCTCAGGGCGAGAAACCATAGAGCCTAGAAAGGCTGCTAAAACAACGTACATAAAGAGGCTAACCAAGACAAACAATAAGGTATTGAGCGAGAAGGCCTCTCCTAGATGATTTAAAATCCCAGATTGTGCCAAGATAGGGATGTCTTTAAAGAGCAGAATGGCAGCCAGCCCACCCACGACGTAAATGCCAATATGAGTCAAAATCACAAGAAGCAGAGCCAGCATGCGAGCGTAGAAATAATGACTTGCTCGGATACTAGAGAAGACCACCTCCATGATTTTGGTTCCTTTCTCGCTAGCCACTTCCTGAGCAGTGACACTAGCATAGGTAATCAAAATCATATAAAGGAAGAAGCCAAGCCCTGCGGCCGCAATGGTTTGAACAATTTTTTTGTTTTCCTTAGATTCATCAATTTTCTCAGTAAAATCAACGGTTTGACTCAGGCGTTTTTCCTGTTCTTGAGACAAATTAGCTGACGAACGATTGAGTTGGTATTGCAGTTCGTTTAGCTTATTGGTTACTGCTAGTTTGATGCCTGTTTCAAGAGAAGTTTCACCATGATAGACGGCCTTGAGGACGCTGTCCTCTTGGTCAATGGTTAGGTAACCCTTGATTTTCTCATCCTTGATAGCAGCCTGGGCACTGGCTTCATCCTTATAATCAAAGTTGATACCATTGGTACCCTTGAGCCCTTCTTCCACAGATGGCACAGTTGTTACTACTGCTATCTTGCTATTCTTGGCCATAGAAGACCCTTGGAGAAAGCCGATTCCTACAGATAAGGCTAAAAAGAGGAACGGCGAAATCACCATAAAGAAGAAACTCCACGACTTGACATGTCGAAGATAGGTTTCCTTCATTACAACCCACATATTTCTCATACTTCCACCCCTGATTCTAGTTTAAAGATTTCATCGATTGTTGGAGCTTGCTGGTCAAAGGTCGCGATGTATTGACCTTGAGTGAGGATTGGGAAGAGTTCCCTTCCAGCGCTCTCATCATCGAGGATCAATTTCCAACTACCTTGCTTGGTCAAGCTCACCTGTTTGACGTGAGGAAGACTTTCCAATTCTTCCTTGCTTCGTTCACTTGAAACAAAGAGACGTGTTTTCCCGTATTGATTGCGAACATCCTGAACAGGTCCATGCAAGACCACACGCCCATCACGAATCATCAGGATATCATCGCAAAGCTCCTCGACATTGGTCATAACATGGTCAGAAAAGATAATGATTGCACCGCGCTCTTTCTCTTTCAAGATGACTTGTTTGAGCAACTCGGTATTGACTGGATCTAAACCACTAAAAGGCTCATCCAAGATAATCAAGTCTGGTTCATGGATTAGGGTGATAATCAACTGAATTTTCTGTTGATTCCCTTTTGACAGACTCTTGATTTTGTCGGTCAATTTGCCCTTCACTTCGAGTTTTTCCATCCATTGAGGGAGTTTCTCCTTGACCTCCTTAGCATCCATACCTTTTAGAGTCGCCAAGTAGCGAACTTGTTCAAGGACTGTCAACTTGGGCATGAGACTGCGTTCTTCAGGCAAATAACCTATCCGAGCGTAGGTTTCCTGACGAATATCCTGCCCATCCAGACTGATCTCTCCTTGGTACTCCAAAAATTTCAACATACTGTGGAAAATCGTTGTTTTCCCAGCACCATTTTTTCCGACCAGCCCTAGAATTCGTCCTGGACTTGCCTGAAAATCGACACCAAACAAGACTTGCTTGGAACCGAAACTTTTCTCTAGATTTCTTACTTCTAGCATCTTCCACCTCCGAAATATGTTGCACTTATTATACTCCTTTTTGATAGCCTTTACAACGATTTATGTCCATTTTATCAGATAATAAGTAGCAAAAGTATCCTATCTCTAATAAATTTAAGTGCTTCAGCGATAGCTTTAGTATAACTCATTAAAGACTTTCTGAGATGGCTTCCTCCTCAACTATCGCTTTTCTCTTCTGAACTGTCCTTTTGAAACTAAAAATCCACCCCGAGGGATGGATTTTAGACTATTAACGCACTTCTGCATTCACTTTTTCTTCGAGTGATGCTTGGATTTTTTCCATATAGCGTGCGACTTCTTCGTCTGTTAAGCTATCTTCTGGATTTTGGAAGGTCAAGCTATAGGCCATTGACTTCATGCCAACTCCCAGTTTTTCGCCTGAGAAGACGTCAAAGAGTTTGATATCTGTCAAACGTTTCACGCCTGCAGCTTGGATAGCGTCTATAACTTCTTGATGAGTGACTTCTGCCTTGAGGAGTAGAGCCACGTCACGGCTGACTGCTGGGAATTTGGTGATTTCCACAAATGGAGCAGCTGGTTGAAGGGCAGCTTCAATGGCTGAAAGGTTGAGCTCCGCTACATAAGTTTCTGGGATATCGTAAGCCTTGGCAGTAACTGGATGCACTTGGCCAAGGAAACCAAGAACTTGGTCGCCAAGTGAAATCACGGCCGTACGTCCTGGGTGAAGGCTAGCAATCTCAGCTGTTGCTGTATAAGTCACTTCTAGTCCCAAGCGAGTAAAGAGCGCTTCAAGGATTCCCTTAGCATAGAAGAAATCAACTGGAACTGCTGCTGTTTGGAAGTCTTTTTCTGCAACCAAGCCTGTCAAAGCAAAGGCAAAGCTGTTGATTTCATTTGGTAAATCTTCTTTTGGATTGCCTGTTTGTTCAAAGACTTTTCCAATCTCGTAAAGAGCCAAATTTTTGTTCTTACGAGCCACGTTATAGGCTACTGTATCCAAAATACCTGAGATCATATTTTGGCGGAGGACTGAACGTTCCACAGTCATTGGCCACATGAGTTCTGTAAGGTTACTTGGTTGAGCCGTAAACTCAACTGCTTTTTCAGGCGTTGTCAGAGCGTAGGTGATGATTTCTGTCAAACCTGCTCCTTCAGCGATGGTACGAACTTGACGGCGCAATTTTTGTGTCGCAGTCAATTCACCAGCTGTACCATCATCTTTTGGAAGACTAGTTGGCAAGCGATCATAACCATAGATACGGGCGATTTCTTCAAAGAGGTCCGCTTCGATGGTAATATCCCAACGACGACGAGGTACGCTGACTGTGAAGGCTTCAGCATTTCCAGAAAGTCCAAAGCCAAGACGACGGAAGACATCTTCCACATCAGCATATGAAAGCTCCGTACCAAGGACGCGGTTAACGTCAGCCAGAGTCGAAGAAACTTCTACATCAGAAGTATCAAGCGCTCCTGCTGAAACGATACCCTTACGCACAGTCGCACCTGCAAGTTCCGCAATCATGCTCGCCGCAGCATCAAGGGCTTCGTTAACAGTTGCCACATTGATACCTTTTTCAAAGCGAGAAGATGATTCAGAACGAAGGTTGAGGCGTCCGCTAGTCTTGCGGATGGATTTGCCATTGAAGACAGCTGCTTCAAGGACAACACGACTAGAATTTTCAGAGATTTCTGTTGTTTGACCACCCATGACACCTGCAAGGGCTACTGGCTTGTCTGCGACAGTGATAACTAAGTCATTTGTTTCCAAGTCACGTTCTTCACCGTCCAAGGTCACCAATTTTTCACCAGCACGTGCTTCACGCACACGGATGTCATTGCCTTCAAAGGTATCCAAATCAAAGGCATGCATCGGTTGACCAAAGTAGAGTAGGATATAGTTGGTCACGTCTACAACGTTATTGATGGGACGAATCCCTTCGTTCATAAGAAGGTTTTGCAACCATTGTGGACTTGGTGCGATGGTCACATTATCCAAGATACGGGCCGCATAGTAAGGCGCCTTGTCTGTCTCAATGCCTACAGAAAGGGCGTCTGCTGCAGATTCATTTGTTTCTGTTAAGGTAAATGCTTTAAAGTTAACTGCCTTATCATAGATAGCTGCTACTTCGTGAGCCACACCACGCATAGATAGAGCGTCTGCACGGTTTGGTGTGATAGAAAGTTCGATGATTTCATCATCCAAGTCTAGATATGAGAAGACTTCCTCACCTGGTACTGCATCTTGAGGCAAGATTTGAATACCATCTGCGAATTCCTTCGGTACGACCGAGTCAGAAATACCTAATTCACCAAGCGAACAGATCATTCCAAGTGACTCTAAACCACGGATTTTCCCTTTTTTAATCTTGTAATTGTCAGCAATACGAGCTCCCGGAAGAGCCACCATGACCTTGATACCAGCACGCACATTGGGGGCACCACAAACGATTTGACGGGCTTCTTCTTCGCCAACGTTAACCTGACAGACATGCAAGTGAGTTTCTGGTACATCTTCGCAAGACAAGACCTCGCCGACGACAATTTTTGAGAGACCGGCAGCCGGTGATTTGACACCTTCGACCTCAATCCCTGTAGTTGACATTTTTTCAGCCAACTCTTGTGATGGCACATCAATGTCCACCAATTCTTTTAACCATTTATAAGATACAAGCATAATTTAGTTCTCCAGAATGACAGTTGCCACTCTAGTTTTTTCCTTTCCTATCATTTCAATAGAAGAATTCTCTTCTTACCTTAATTTCTTTTTCAGTAACCAATCTGTATCTACTTTTTGACCAACCATAAAATGATGTTGGCTAAATTTCTCAAAACCATATCGGTTATAAAACGCTTGAGCTTTTGTATTATGCTCCCAAACACCTAACCAAGTCCAGGAAAAACTATTTTTGGTAGCAAATTCAAGAGCAAATTCAAACAGTTTCTTACCGATTCCAAATCCTTGGAATTTTTGTAGCACATAGAGGCGTTGAATTTCAAAAGCATCCTCTAATTCTCTCTCAGTCTGAGCACTTCCCCAGTTGACTTTGAGAAAACCAGCTATCTCCTCTTCATGCATAATGAAATAGGTTTCGGATTCTGGATTTTCTAACTCAGTTGACAAAACTCTCAGACTATAAGCCTCTTCAAAGTATTCCTGTAACTGCTCTTCCGTATTATCATGAGCAAATGTTTCACGAAAGGTTTGTTTGGCAATTTTGGACAACACCCCAACATCTGCCTTTTCTACTTTTCTAATCATTATTTAAACTGTTCTGAGAAGCGGACATCTCCTTGGTAGAAGCCACGGATATCGTTGATTCCGTAACGGAGCATGGCTACACGCTCTTGTCCAAGACCAAAGGCAAAGCCAGAGTAAACAGTCGCATCGATTCCACTCATTTCAAGGACACGTGGGTGAACCATACCGGCACCCATAATTTCGATCCAACCTGTTTTCTTACATACGTTACAGCCTTCTCCACCACACTTGAAGCAGGAAACATCCACTTCAACAGATGGCTCTGTGAATGGGAAATAAGATGGACGCAGACGGATCTGACGCTCTTCACCAAACATTTTTTGGACGATCAACTGAAGGGTTCCTTGAAGGTCTGCCATAGAGATGTTTTTCCCAACAACCAAGCCTTCGATTTGGTGGAACTGGTGACTGTGGGTTGCATCGTCCGTATCACGACGGAACACACGTCCTGGTGAGATCATTTTCAAAGGACCTTTAGAAAAATCATGAGCGTCCATAGCACGCGCCTGAACTGGAGACGTGTGAGTACGAAGCAAGATTTCTTCTGTGATGTAGAAAGTATCCTGCATATCGCGAGCTGGGTGATCTTTTGGAAGGTTCATACGCTCGAAGTTATAGTAGTCTTGCTCCACTTCAAAACCATCCACGACTTGGTAACCCATCCCGATGAAAATATCTTCGATTTCTTCACTGGTTTGTGTGAGGACATGACGATGACCAGTCGCAACTGGGCGACCTGGAAGTGTCACATCAATGCTCTCACTTGCTAGTTGAGCTGCGACTTTCTTTTCTTCCAAGAGTTTCGCTGTTTCTTCAAAGGCAGCTGTCAAGACATCACGCGCTTCATTGACGTGTTTCCCGATGATTGGGCGCATCTCAGCAGAAACATCTTTCATCCCTTTGAGGATTTCAGTAAGCGACCCTTTTTTACCAAGGACAGAGACACGCAAATCTTGCATCTCTTTTTCATTTTCAGCAGTAATCTGCTTCAAGCTAGCCAGCGTTTCTTCGCGAAGCGCTTTTAATTGTTCTTCAATAGTTGACATAATTCCTCCATCAGTCGCTCGTAGATAAAAAGAAAACCACATGCCAAAAACTCCACTCGGAGCGTTGACACGCGGTACCATCCGTTTCATCTGACAAGTCAGACCTTCATTTCTAAATCCATGCGCAAGTGAATTCGCCCAGCTTTCATATAGAGAGCTTGCAGTCACGGCTCTCCTCCCTGATATACTTCCCTTGAGTTACTAGTCTTGCGGATTCCTATTCAATTACTACTTAGTTTATCAGATTTTTACCATTCTTGCAAGACCTATCTCACTTCTGCTTGCCTTTAAATCGCCATTGGAAGCGAAGCTTGTCATAGAAAGGAAATTCGATAAACAAGACTCCCAAGCCCACACAGAAACTGGCAAGAACATCTGATGGATAGTGAACTCCCAGATAGACCCGAGATAGCAGCACACTGACTAGGTAGACCCCAAGGACGATTTGCACAATTTTTCTCAAAACCGGATCTTTAATCCGTTGACTGAGAATGACAATCAAAGTCCCTACCATCAGCGTCACTGCCAGAGAATGCCCGCTTGGGAAGGAAAATCCCTTCTCCTCTACCAAGTGTAAGATAGCTGGTCGTGGGCGCTGGTAAATATTTTTAAAGGTCACAATCAAAAGACCGGCTAAGGCTAGATTGCCCGCCATGAAGTAGCTTTCTATCTTCCACTGCTTACGATAAAAGATAAAGGCTGCGATGGCAACCCAGGTAATGATTACTGGGATATCAATCAAATGCGTAAGGGCACGGAACAGAACCGTTAAATAATCTGGCAAGTCCCCACGAAGGGCAGTCTGAAGCGGTTGATCAAAACCGACCAGCGTTTCAGGATAGAACTTAACCATATAGCCAAGAAGGACGAAAAGTAAAAGGGCAAAACTGCCCTTCATTAAAAATGTTTGTTTATCTCTCATAATGTTTTAAGGTTGGTTTCAAGAGGACGTATAACAACCAGAATGAAACGGCAAAGATTAAACCTTCAATCAGGTTAAAAGGTAAAACCATGGTCATCAAGTAGTTAGAAAGTCCTATAATTTCTCTAATATCAAAGTTGGCAAACTGCGCGTATAAAGGAACCGCATAGACATAGTTGAGAACCAACATGGCAGCAGTCAATCCAATAGTTCCCGCCAGAGATGCCAGTAGGAAACGAAGGGTGCTGCGTTTCTTTTTCCAAATCAAACCAAAGACGATAACAAAAACTCCCAAGGCTACGATATTCATTGGCAAGCCAATGTAGGTATTCACTCCTTGGCTATTCAGAAGCAACTTCAAGAGTGAGCGAAGCAAGAGAATGCCTAAAGCAGCTGGCAAATCCATCACCACCAAACCCAAAAGGACTGGCAAGATACTAAACTCGATCTTGAGGAAGGTTGCCGCTGGCAAGAGCGGAAAGTCAAAGTACATCAGCACAAATGAAATGGCTGATAAAATCGCAATGGTCGAAAGTCGACGTGTGTTTGTCATAACAGGTTCCTCCAATTTTCTATAAAATCAGAAGAAGTTGGAAAGGATCCCTCTATCTATTCTCACTTTTTATATCCCAAAAGTTCCCTCTCACTCTTTTGAGCAAGCGGTTGCAATTCATCTATAAACTCATCAGAACAGACAAAGCCATTCTCTCGTCTTCTCCCATCCAGACTATACTGTCGGTTGTGGAATCGCACCACATCAGCTTGCGCTCGCGGACTTCTTTAACTAAGATATTTTGGATTAATCTAGGCGTCGCAGTCGAAGATAATACTTAAAGTATATCGAGACAAGACAACGACGAGAAAGCTAAAATAGCTAGTCAAATTTACCGCCGGTCGGGAATCTCACCCTGCCCTGAAGACCCTTTAATCATAACAAAAAACGCTTGCAAGTGCAAGCATTTTGTTTATTTCAATTTATCTGCTTCATAGGTGTGAACAAGCTCAAGGCCTGCAAAATTTTGCTGACGGAGAGCTTCGTAGACGATCATGCAGACGGTATTAGACACATTGAGACTGCGAACGTGTTCATCATTCATGGGAATACGGAGAGCCTTCTCAGGATGCTCCCGCATAAAGTCCTCAGGCAAGCCCTTGTCTTCACGTCCAAAGAGAAAATAATAGTCCTCGTCCGTCGATAAATCTGCTTCAGAATAGACCTTTTCCGCAAATTTTGAAATCAGATAGAGTTTACCCTTCATCTGAGACATGAAATCTTCCAAACTGTCATAAAAATAAATCTCAAGCTTATCCCAGTAGTCCAAACCAGCTCGCTTCATCTTGCGGTCATCAATTGGAAATCCCATCGGTTTGATGATGTGAAGGGGAGAATTGGTCGCAGCGCAAGTACGCGCAATGTTACCTGTGTTTTGTGGAATCTGAGGTTCAAATAATACAATGTGATTTGTCATGACTGGTTTCCTTTTATCATTGCAAAAAAATAGCCACACTGCCCGGAGTCAAGCTCAGCAAACAGCGTGGTTAAGGTATCGTTAACTTACCTCACAACAGGTTTGAAGTAAATCAGCGAAACTACTTTCTTAGTATAACACTTTCAGAATCATTGTCAATAGAAATGACTTGATTTTTTTACTTTTTTTGATGATATTTTCATGTTTGGTTATTCCCTTTCTGAAAAGGTATGGTAAAAGAGCCAAATCACTTCAAATCGGTGACATTGTCATAGAAGTTAAACAAATGTATCTTCAAAACTTGAAAAGGCCTTTCTTCCCCTAAAAATCGCCTTAGCAAGTGCATTTTTTGCTAAAAAAGGGTATGATAGTTACATCATGAAAAAGTAGGTTTTTTATATGAAAATTGTTCTTGTTGGTGGAGGGAAAGTTGGTTTCGCCCTCTGTCGTTCACTGGTTGCAGAAAACCATGACGTTGTCCTCATCGAACAAGATGAGGCCGTCCTCAATCACATTGTCAGTCGCTTTGATATCATAGGACTCCTTGGAAATGGTGCTGACTTTGCCATCTTGGAGCAAGCCGGTGTTCAAGAGTGCGATATCTTTATCGCCCTAACCGAACACGATGAAGTGAATATGATTTCAGCAGTACTTGCTAAAAAAATGGGCGCTAAAGAAACCATCGTTCGGGTGCGAAATCCTGAATACTCTAATGCCTATTTTAAAGAGAAAAATATTCTTGGATTTTCACTTATTGTTAATCCAGAACTCCTAGCAGCGCGTGCGATCTCAAATATCATTGATTTCCCTAATGCCCTCTCTGTCGAACGATTTGCTGGAGGTCGGGTCAGTCTCATGGAGTTTGTTGTCAAGGATTCTAGCGGCCTTTGTCAAATGCCAATCTCAGACTTCCGTAAAAAATTTGGGAATATTATTGTCTGTGCTATGGAGAGAGATCATCAACTTATGATACCAAGTGGTGATGTTATTATCCAAGACAAGGATAGGATTTTTGTTACAGGAAATCGTGTAGATATGATGCTTTTCCATAACTATTTTAAATCTCGCGCAGTTAAAAGCTTACTTATCGTTGGAGCTGGAAAGATTGCTTATTATCTACTCGGCATTTTAAAAGACAGTCGCATTGATACCAAGGTCATCGAGATCAATCCTGAAAGAGCTCGTTTCTTCAGTGAAAAGTTTCCCAATCTCTATATTGTCCAAGGAGATGGAACTGCAAAAGACATTTTGCTTGAGGAAAGTGCTCCCCACTATGATGCAGTCGCAACCTTGACTGGAGTTGATGAGGAAAATATCATCACCTCTATGTTTCTTGACCGAGTTGGCGTCCATAAGAATATCACCAAGGTCAACCGAACAAGCCTTCTAGAGATTATCCACGCGCCTGATTTTTCGAGTATCATCACACCAAAAAGCATCGCAGTGGATACCATTATGCACTTTATCCGTGGTCGAGTAAACGCTCAGTATTCAGACCTTCAAGCTATGCACCATCTCGCAAACGGTCAAATTGAAACCCTCCAATTCCAAATCAAGGAAGCTAATAAAATGACTGCCAAACCTCTATCACAGTTGAAATTGAAAAAAGAGGTTCTCATCGCAGCCATTATCCGAAAAGGAAAAACAATCTTCCCTACTGGAGAGGATATGCTTGAGGTGGGAGACAAGTTACTCGTGACGACCTTATTGCCAAACATCACCAAAATTTATGATTTGATTGAGAGGTAAAAAATGAATAAAAGTATGATTCGTTACCTCCTCTCAAAGCTTCTCTTGATTGAGGCTGTTCTTCTCCTAGTTCCTGTTAGTGTAGCGATCTATTACCAAGAATCTAGTCAAGTATTTATCGCTCTCTTTTCTACGATTGGAATTTTAGTCCTTCTCGGTGGTCTAGGCGTTTTACGGAAACCGAAAAATCAACGGATTTATGCCAAGGAAGGGGTCTTAATTGTTGCCCTCTGTTGGATTCTCTGGTCTTTCTTTGGTGGCCTCCCCTTTGTCTTTTCAGGACAAATCCCCAGCGTCATCGATGCCTTCTTTGAAATCAGTTCTGGATTTACGACTACAGGAGCAACTATCTTGAACGATGTTTCCGTTCTCACTCGTTCCCTCCTCTTCTGGCGAAGTTTCACCCACTTGATTGGAGGGATGGGGGTACTCGTCTTTGCACTTGCCATTATGGACAATGCCAAGAATAGTCACTTGGAGGTGATGAAGGCTGAGGTCCCTGGACCCGTCTTTGGCAAGGTCGTATCCAAGCTAAAAAACACTGCCCAGATTCTCTATCTGCTTTATCTAGCTCTCTTCTCCCTTTTTGTGGTTATCTACTATCTAGCAGGCATGCCTCTCTATGATAGTTTTGTCATCGCTATGGGAACAGCAGGAACTGGGGGCTTTACCGTCTATAACGACGGAATTGCCCACTATGGTAGCTCGCTCATCACCTATCTAGTTAGTATCGGAGTTCTGGTTTTTGGAGTTAACTTCAATCTCTACTACTACCTCATGCTCCGTCGGGTTAAGGCTTTCTTGGGAGATGAAGAACTACGAGCATATATCATCATTGTCCTAGTTTCTACAGGCTTGATTACGCTTAATACACTCCACCTCTATCAAGGTGTCTCTAAGAGTGTTGAAATGGCCTTCTTCCAGGTTTCCAATATCATCACGACAACAGGTTTTGGTTACGGAGATATTACCAACTGGCCCCTCTTCTCCCAATTTATCCTCCTCTTCCTCATGGGAATCGGTGGATCAGCTGGCTCAACTGCAGGTGGTCTTAAGGTGATCAGAGGACTTATCCTCTCTAAAATCGCAAAAAATCAGATTTTGTCCACCTTATCCCCTCACCGTGTTTTGACTCTACACGTCAATAAAACTGTGATTGATAAGGATACCCAGCACAAGATTCTTAAATATTTTGCTATCTATATGATGATTATTCTCTCCCTCATCTTTATCGTCAGTCTTGATAGCAATGATTTTCTAGTCGTGACCAGTGCGGTCTTCAGCTGTTTTAACAATATCGGACCTATTCTAGGTACAACCTCGAGTTTTGCCATCTTTAGTCCCATCTCTAAAATCCTACTCTCCTTTGCAATGATTGCAGGTCGTTTAGAGATATACCCTATTTTGCTACTCTTTATGAAACGTACCTGGTCTAAACGTTAATGATAATACAATTCCCCTTTTACAAGCTAGTAGAAGGGGAATTTTTTCTATTAAAAATGAGAAGACCTTTCGGCCCTCTCCTAGTCTGTTTATTTTTTAAGAGCTTCTTTGTATCGAGCAACTTCTGCTTGGTTAGCCCAAACGTAGTGACCTGGACGAATTTCTACCATAGATGGCTTGTCTGTCTCATAGTCATGTTGGTCAGGATCGTAAACTTTCAAGACCTTCTTGCGTTCCAAGATTGGATCTGGAATCGGTACAGCAGATAGAAGCGCTTGAGTGTATGGGTGGACAGGATTGTTAAACAACTCCTCTGTCTCCGCCACTTCGACGATAACTCCCTTATAGATAACCGCGATACGATCTGAGATAAAGCGAACAACTGACAAGTCATGGGCGATAAAGAGATAGGTCAAGCCCAACTCTTTTTGGAACTTCTTGAGCAAGTTCAAGACTTGCGCACGCACTGATACGTCCAAGGCTGAAATTGGCTCATCCGCAATAACGAAATCAGGTTCCATCACAAGAGCACGGGCAATCCCGATACGCTGGCGTTGACCACCAGAAAACTCGTGTGGGTAACGGGTCAAGTGTTCTTTCAAAAGTCCAACTTCATGAATCATCTTTTGAACTTTTTCTTTTCGATCTTCTTCATCTTTAAACAAGTGATAGTTGTAAAGACCTTCAGAGATGATATAGTCAACTGTTGCACGCTCATTCAAGCTGGCTGCAGGGTCCTGGAAAATCATCTGGATGCGACGGATCAAGTCTGATGATTCCTTATGAGATTTTTTCCCATTAATTTTATGACCATCAAAGATGATTTCACCTTTACTAGTATTATTTAGACCAATAATAGCACGACCAATGGTTGTTTTCCCACTACCAGACTCACCTACAAGAGAGAAGGTTTCTCCCTTGTTGATAAAGAAGTTGGCGTTTTTAACCGCGACAAACTTCTTACTTCCTTCACCGAAGGAAATTTCTAAATCTTTAATTTCTACTAATTTTTCAGACATTTCCTTCCTCCTAGTCTTCTAGATGAGCAAAGCCCATTTTATCACGAATCTTGTCATGCAAATCTGCAATGACTCCAGGTTTTTCAACTTTAGGAGCATTCTCATGAAGCAACCAAGTCTTAGCCCAGTGGGTATCCGTGACTGAAAACTGAGGTGCTTTCTGTTCAAAGTCAATTTGCATAGCATAATCTGAACGAAGGGCAAAGGCATCACCTTTCAACTCAGTATAAAGAGACGGTGGTGTTCCTGGGATAGAGTACAATTCCCCTTTATCGTCAGCAAGCTGAGGCAAGCTAGACAAGAGACTCCAAGTATATGGATGACGTGGGTCGTAGAAGACTTCCTCAACAGTTCCGTATTCTACAATTTCACCAGCATACATAACCGCTACCTTATCGGCAATACTTGCTACCACACCAAGGTCATGGGTGATAAAGATAATGGTAAAGTGGTACTCATTTTGCAAGGTTTTAAGCAAATCAATGATTTGCGCTTGAATGGTAACGTCAAGGGCCGTTGTTGGCTCGTCACAGATCAAGATATCTGGACGACAGGCAAGGGCAATCGCGATAACGATACGTTGACGCATCCCTCCAGAATATTGGAAAGGATACTCATCAAAACGTTTTTCAGCGTCTGGAATTCCGACCTTATTCATATAGTCGATTGCCATCTCTTTGGCTTCCTTAGCTGTTTTCCCTTGGTGTTTAACGATAACTTCAGTGATTTGGCTACCGATTGTATTGATTGGGTCCAAACTTGTCATAGGGTCTTGGAAGATAGTCGCAATTTTAGCACCACGAATCTTCTCCCATTCTTTGTTAGAAGTAAGAGCGGTCAAGTCTTGTCCACGATAGTCGATGCTTCCTTGGGCAATACGTCCATTGTCTTCTAACATCCCTGTAAAGGTTTTTGTTAAAACAGATTTACCAGAACCGGACTCACCTACCAAGGCAAGAACTTCCCCTTCAATCAGGTCCAGAGAAACTCCTCGGATAGCTGTCAGAACTTTGTCACGAACGTCAAATTCCACGACAATATCACGAGCAGTCAAAATTACATTATTTTCTTTTGTCATGTCTACTCCTATCTATGTGTACGTGGATCACTAGCATCCGCTAGGTTTTGACCAACAACGAAGAGAGATAGGGACACCAAGATCAAGGTTGTCAACGGAATCCAGAATAAGTAAGCGTTGGTCGTAACGTTTTGTGAGTAATCTGAGATCAAACGTCCCAAACTTGGCACTGTTACAGGCAATCCCAATCCAAAGAAGGAAAGGAAGGCTTCATAAGAGATGAAGCTTGGCAACATCAAGGTCATCGTAGAAACAATAACGGATACCAATTGTGGCATGATATTTTTAACGATGATTTTAAAGGTTGGCGTTCCAAGTGTTTGAGAAGCAAGGTTGTATTCCAAGTCACGGTAACGCATGATTTGGATACGAATCATATAAGCAATCCCAATCCAAGTTGTCACACTCATGGCAAAAATCAGATTCCAAAAACCAGCACCGATTGAGTAAGTCAAGACAATGACAATCAAGAGAGATGGAATGTTTGAAATAATGTTATAAACTTCCATCATGACACGGTCTACAGATTTTGAAATTCCCCAGATTCCACCAACAATAACCCCAATTACAAGGTTGATAAAAGTGGCAATTACAGAGATAAGAATTGAATTACGCGCACCAAACCAAACCCCATCAAACAAGGATTTACCATTGCTATCTGTACCAAACCAATGTTCAGCATTGGGCTTGATAAAACGAGCACTAAAGTCATTGACCTTACTTACATCGTTGAAATCAAAATCGGAGAACATTGGGTAAATAAAGCTCATCAAGATAATGGCAACCAAAATTCCTAGCATAAAGACGGTTGATTTTTTCTTTAGAAATTGTCTAAATACAGAACCCCAGTATGAATAGGCAGGAGCATCAATTGTTTCAGAGGCAAAATCGTCACGTTTTACGAACTGAAATTTTTCTTTATCAATTGTTGACATTATTTGCCTCCTTTCTCTGTCAATTTAATACGTGGGTCAAGCATGGTCATCCAGATATCTCCTACAAAGAGTGAGAAGATAGAAATACACGTGAAGATGAAGACAAGACCAACTACCATTGAGTTGTTTGATGCCTTAACAGAGTCAATCAACATTTTACCCATACCTGGGAAAGCGAAGACTGTTTCTGTCAATGTTGCACCACCGATAACCCCGATTACGGCACCAGGAATACCTGAAACCAAAGGAACCATGGCATTTTTAAAGATGTGTTTATTTGAAATTTCTTTTTCAGACAAACCTTTTGCACGAGCAAAACGAACGAAGTCCTGAGATTGCAAGTCGATCATGTAACGACGAATCCAGATAGCTGTACTTGGCGCACCCAACAAACCTAGAATAACTGCTGGTAAGACATAAGAACGCCAATCTCCAGCCCCCAAGATAGGGAATGAGTCAGGCAGACCAATTGATGATCCAATCAAACGCACGATGTAAACCAAGGCAATCGTTGGAAGTGCAAGCAAGAAGGTTAGAGCACCTGTCGAGAAGCTATCAATCCAAGTATTCTTGTGGCGAGCCATAGCAGATCCAAGTGGAATCGCAATCGCATACGAAATAATCAAACCAATCAAACCAGCAACCGCTGAGCTTGCGATCATTGATGGGTATTGATAATTGCTTTCTGTAGCTGTATATGGATCATCTTTACCATAGTTGGCTACTTCACGCGCATCTGCTTGACTTGGAGATTTGTAGGTACGAGAGTAAATATCTACAGATGAAGTCTTTTTACCCATAGGGAATTGAACTTCTGATGTCTTAGTTTGTCCCTGACCTTGTGTGATAACTTGAAGCACTGGTGTGTTTGCATAAGTTGGGTAAGAGTCACCCAAGTTAATGTTCACAAAGTTTTGGTGTACAAATGGGAATTGATTGTTGAAATACAAAAGGTATTTGTGTTTTGTACCTGAACCAACCAATGACCAACCGATAGCAGGGTCATTCTCAAAACGAAGATAACGTTGCAAGTTTGGATTTTCAGGGTCTTGAATCTTGTTTGGATGATCAATATCAATCAAGTTGGAATAGAATTTGAAAACACGTTCAAAAATTGGAATTTCACGCGTAGCATAGAATTGACCACTTTCTGAGAATACACCTAACGTCCAACCATTTCCTAGTTGGTTGATGTATTTTTCATAGATCGCCTTATTTGTATCATTGGCATCTACTGTTACAGATGAATCCATCGTGCTCGCTCTTTCTTGCAACTCTTTGGTATCGTAGTACTCGATATAGCCCATCCGTTCATAAACGGTATTTTCATAATTATCCCGCTTGTCCGGTGTTGTTGCAATCTTGTTATAGTTGGTATCCTGCTTGAAAATCAATTTTCGAGGAACCATCGTATAAATAATTGTGTAAGTCAAAGTTGTCACCAAGAAAATAGACAACAATGAACGCAGTACACGCATAAAAATATATTTCTTCATATCGTTTCCTTTTAAAATCCCAAAAGAACCTTCTCCTCATGGAGAGAAAGTTCTCTTGAGAGTTATTTATTTAACGTGATTAGCCAATTCTTTTTGAACTTTTTCGTTTGATTCTTTTTTCTCTTTGAGCCATTTTTCACGAGCTTGTTCATAATCAGCTTTTGTTACAACCTTATCTTGTAACTGAATATACTTGAAGTATACGTCTGAGCCCTTATCTCCAGATTGGCTGTATGATGCTGTGAATGGTACAACACGAGAAATGATTGGTGCAGCACCACTTGATGACATAGCAGGAATAAAGAGAGAACTATCTGTCAACCAAGCTTGGGCAGCCGCATATTTTTCATAACGAACATTCAAATCGTTAGTTTCCTTAGCAGCTTCATCAACTAACTTATCGTATTCTTTCAAACCAACTTGAGCTGCTGCAGCGTTATCTGCACCTTCATAACCCATGTATGTTTTTGTTTGTTCAGCATTCGTTGTTTTCAAGATATCAAGGTAAGTTGATGGATCTTCATAGTCTGGGTTCCATCCAACAGCACCTGAGAGATCCCAATCTTCTGCCGCAGCGCTTGCTGCATAGTATGTAATATTCTGTAGTTCATCTGTAGTGATTTGTTGGATATCGATGACTACGTTTTCTTCTCCAAGTACTGTCTCAACGGATTGTTTGAAGGATTGAATACGTGCGATATAGTTTTTAGCAGTTTGGTCTACTGGGATATCCAAGTGGATAGGGAATTTCACACCTTCTGCTTCCAATGCTGTTTTAGCTTTCGCAAATTCTGCTTTGGCTTTATCGGCGTTGAAAAGTCCATCTTGACCATCCGCAAAGTTTACGTTCTTCCACTCATCACCGTAAGCAGCCATCTTTTCAGTTACCAAGTCACCGAAAGTTTTTTCGCCTGCAGAGACAAAGTCTGGTTTCACAAAGAGGTTACGAACTGCAAGAGGAGCACCTTCTTTACCATTTACTTGAGCTGAATAAGACGTACGGTCAAAGGCAAAGTTCAAGGCTTGACGGAAGTCCTTGTTAAGAAGGGCTTTCTTAGTAGAAGTCTTCTCTTCGTCAGTTGTCTTAGAAGTGTATTTGTAACCTTGGCGGTCAATATTCACACCCAAACCACCAATACCAGGTCCTGATGGGGTGTAGAAGATATTTTCCTTGTAGGTTTCTTCTACTTTAGAGTAGTTTGAACTTGTTGGATAAAGACGGGCATAGCTATAAGCTCCACTTGTAAAGTTACGTTCAATTGACTCTTGGTCTGAACCATCATAGTAAGCAAGGGTTACTTTATCAATGTGAACATTATCTTTGTCCCAGTAATTTTCATTCTTAGCGAACTCAATAGAAGACTTAGCAGTCAAACCTTTCAGTAAGAACGGACCATTGTAAAGCAATGATGTAGGGTCAGTTGCTTTACCAAAGTCAGCCCCTTTTGATTTTTCAAATTCTTCGTTCAATGGCCAGAAGATTGAGTAGGCCAACTTAGAGTTCCAGTATGGCTCTGGTTTATTCAAAGTGTATTCAAGGGTATAATCATCAACTGCCTTCACACCGACTGAAGAAAAATCTTTATTGTTTCCAGCAATATAGTCAGCTAGACCTTTAACTGAATCTTCTGCTAGATACTTAGCTGCTGATTTTTTATCTGCTGCGTGTTTCAAACCATTTACAAAGTCTTTGGCAGTTACTTCAGCATATTCTTCGCCATCAGATGTCATCCATTTAACACCTTTACGAATCTTGTAGGTATAAGTCAAACCGTCTTTTGAAACGGACCAGTCTTCTGCAACTGCAGGGACTAGGTTCCCATACTTGTCGTTTGTGAAAAGACCATCGATACCATTTGAAGTGGCAATCTTAGTACTTTGTTTCCCTGAAATGAGGTAATCCAACGTTTCTGGGTCAGCTGTATAAACATAGCCATAATTTTTTGGCGCTGTTGAATCAGATGATTTTGAAGAACCGCAAGCAGCTAGTACTCCTGCTACTAATAAAGCAACACCTGCTGCAACAAATACTCTACTTTTTTTCATGTTTTTAACTCCTCTTGAAAAATTTAGGCTTATTGGAAATTATAACATATATTTTTTAAAAAGTAAACGAATTTTCAGAATATTTAGGCGCATTTCCTCAAAAAACTTCTATTTGTCAAAATTTTTGCATTCTTTATTTGTTTCTGCAAGAAATACTTTCTAGTCTGACCCTCTTTAGAATGGGATTTTTACAAGCTTTTTCTCACTTCTTCGATCATCATCTGTTTTCCTAAATTGGATTTTAGAATAAGAAACTATTGACGGGAAATGATTTTCAAGGTATAATAATAAACGTTGAGGCGGTATAGCCAAGTGGTAAGGCACGGCTCTGCAAAAGCTTGATCGTCGGTTCAAATCCGTCTACCGCCTTTCAATACCTGAATGAACAGGAATTAACCAAATGAAAAGCTCGTAAAACCGGGCTTTTTTAGTATTCCTAATAAGTGGGGATAACTGAACCTACCATCTAGATTTACAAAAAGCAGTGACTCAAGTCACTGCTTTATTCTGTTTCTTCTTCGGGTTCTAGTTCTGTGATTTGAACTTTTACCTTGGTAACACGTCCATTTTTCACCTTATCGTTGGTCAGGACGATTTGCTTGTTTTGACTGACCAGTTGGTAACTAATTTTCTCAGTTGTTGGAATCGTACCAACACCCGTCAAATAATAACCGGCGATGGTATCCACATCATCGCTTTCTAGTTCGACACCAAAGTAGTTATTGAAGTCGTTAAGATTCATGGTTCCTTGTGCAATATAGGTGTCCTCACCGATTTGATGGACTTCGATTTCTGCTCGGTCTGTCTCGTCGTCGATTTCTCCGACAATCTCTTCTAGAAGATCTTCCAGAGTTACCAAACCAGCCATACCACCGTATTCGTCTAGTAAGATGGCCATTTGGTTTTGGGTATTTCGAAGCTCTTTAAGGAGGTCGTCCACAAAGATGGTCTCAGGCACAAATAGTGGTGTTTGGAGGATTCGTTTCCAGACAATATTTTCAAAGCCATCTGCATAGGCAGCGTTTAGTAAACGCTTGGTATGAATCAAACCAATCACATTGTCCTTATCCCCATCATAAACAGGGATACGTGAGAAATTTTGCTTTAGAATACTTTGGATAATCGTTTGACTGTCATCCTGAATATCTACCATAAAGGCATCTGTACGAGGCACCATTAGCTCACGAGCCATTAGTTCATCTAGAGAAAAGATCCCCTGTAGCATTTCAATTTCATCTGCATCCAGTGTTTCTTCGCTCTTAGTCAACATGTACTCAATTTCATCTCGAGTCATTTTTTCATCCGCATCATCAAAGGTCATTGGCGTCACACGGCTCAATAGATTAGTTGAAGCTGACAGAAGCCAAACAAAGGGGCTGACAATTTTCCCCAAGCCAATAATGACTGGTGCTGTTCGGATAGCCAAGGTATCTTTCAGATTAAGGGCAATCCGTTTAGGATAGAGTTCCCCAAAGACAATAGAAATATAGGTCAAAAACGCTAAAGATAGAAAACTTGCAATAGCGTAAGCTGTTTCACTATTTCCTATCCAAGATGCAATTACTTGTCCAAGTGTATCTGCCAATTTTGCCCCTGATAAGATCGTGATTAAGGTGATACCGACTTGAATGGTTGATAAAAAGTGGTTAGGATTTTCAAGTACCTTTAACAAACGGATATAGCGTTTATCGCCTTCTTCTGCTTTTTGCTCTACTCGGGCACGATTTAGTGACACCATAGCCATTTCTGTAGCTGAGAAAAAGGCATTTAACAGGGTCAAGATAAATAACAATACAAACTGTAGCAACAAATTCTGACTGCTCGGGTCTTCCATGGTCTTTCTCCTAAAATAGTATCTTGTGTTCCATTATATCATAAATCGGCCTAGGAATCACATTATTTTCTAATTTATACAATCGCTCCCTTATCAATGACGGACAAGGGAGCAATTTTTATTCCTTTAATAGATTGGTTCTAGTTTGTCACCGTGACCTGACCTGTTCGGTAATCAAGCTGGATACCCTTTTGAACATTTGGAATCAGGACGTTGAACTCCAATTCGCCATCCGAAGACTTGGCTTCAATTTGTGAAGCAGATGGAACCAAATCCTCATTCGTAGCATAGTGGAGAGTTACCCGATAACGGACTCTCTTATTCTGGTCTAAGGCTTTCCTAACCAGACTCTCATAGTAGTTCTGCCCTGTCGAATCCTCAGCCTGAGCCTGGTTGGCCCAAGCTGTCTGAACTGCAATGTTCTTGGGATTGCTGGTAGAAGCATCAAAGCCATCTAATCCACCTATCAAGGCATAGCCCAGCAGGTGTCCTCTATCTACTGCGTGCGTATAGGTTCCCTTTAAATTTTTAACCTGATGCCATCCCGGCGGTGTCCAAGAGGTTGAGCCATTGCCTGTTTCTTCACGATTTTTATACTGTCGAGTCGCTTTGGATAAGAGAGCATTGGCAACCGTTGGGACTGTCTCTTTCCCGACTGGTTTTGTTTTATTATCCGCGTAGGGTTTGCTAGAAACTTTGGCATCTAGATTGGTTTTATTGCCATTTACGACAAAGGCACCTGCCCCATTCCACTCAAGATCACCCTTGATTTGGTTTTTGATTGACTCAGTTAAGACACTTTCAGCTAGCTCCTGACTGGGAGCTTCTGAAGCTTGTTTTTTCTGACTAACCTTGGTTCTAGGGGTGTTTGGCGCTGTCTGCATCTGCTTGATATAGTAGCTTCCAGCAGCCAAGAGTAAGAATATAAGTAACCCTATCAGAGCTTGTCTTGTTTTTTTGTCCATTTTTCTCCTTATTTCTTTAGAAAAAGACTGGTCTCCCAGTCTAATTTCCTGTAAATTTGCTAATCAATTCCTGCCACTTTGCTGGAGACAAGATTGCCCATGGATCCTGTCCCTTTCCTAGGATTCCATAGCCTACCATCAAGCCGATTCCTAAAGCCAGAAAGCCTAGCAATAGTACGATAAAAATCAACAGTAAACGACGGAGTACATAGCGTAAGTTTTTATTCTTCTTCATCATTTGCCTCGATTCGCTGAATCTTCGCTCCTAGCTGAGCCAATTTCTCATGGAAACGGTAGTAACCTCTATCAAGGTGGACTAATTTACCGACAACTGTTTCTCCTTGCGCCACCAGACCTGTCAAAATCAAGGAAGCACTAGCGCGAAGGTCCGTTGATAGAACTTCTGCCCCCTGTAAAGCCTGTCCCCCAACAATACGAGCTGTGTCACGGATAATCTCTGAGTGCAAGCCCATACGGCGCATTTCCTCCAAGTGTTGGAAGCGATTCTCGAACACCGTTTCCACCATGGTGGATTCCCCTTTTGCGACTGTCATCAGAGCTGTAAATTGCGCCTGCATATCTGTTGGGAATCCTGGATGTGGTAAAGTTTTTACATGAACAGCCTTGAGATTTTCAAGTTGAGAACGAACACGGATGCCTTCTGATTCCTCTGTCACTTCAACGCCCATTTCAAGTAGTTTTGAAATCAAGGGGCGATTGTGTTCCCAGACTGCATCACGAACGAGGACATCTCCACCAGTCATAGCTGCCGCTACCATAAAGGTTCCGGCTTCGATACGATCCTGTACCACATTGTGGGTCGTACCATGGAGTTCCTCAACACCAGTCACTGTGATGGTTTCGGTACCAGCTCCCTTGACCTTGGCTCCCATTTCATTAAGGAGAATAGCAAGGTCAACAATTTCCGGCTCACGCGCAGCATTTTCAATGACCGTCACACCATCAGCTAGAGTCGCTGCCATCATGAGGTTTTGTGTTGCACCAACACTAGGAAAGTCCATGTAGATATGAGCGCCATGCAGACGCTCTGCCTTAGCTTCGATGTAACCAGCTGTCTGGGTGATCTTTGCCCCCATAGCTTCCAAGCCCTTGAGGTGGAGGTCGATTGGACGACTCCCGATGGTACATCCCCCTGGCATAGAAACTTTGGCATGTCCTACACGAGCAAGGATTGGCCCCAAGACAACGATGGATGCACGCATCTTGCTGACATACTTGTATGGAGCTTCCTCAGTGATATCACCAGTCGCATCAACCTCGACAACATGAGCTTCCTCATCAAAGTCCACCTTGGCATTCAGACCTCGAACCACTTGATTCATGGTGAAAACATCTGACAAGATTGGGACGTTCTGCAAGACTGTCTTCCCCTTACTTGCTAGAATAGTCGCTGCCAACAAGGGCAAGACTGCATTCTTTGCTCCCTCGATCGTCACACTCCCGACCAGACGATTATCTCCGCCTTGAACCACAATTTTTTCCATAGTTGTTTCCTTTACTTTTGATTTTATAATAGTCCTCTAAGCGCTTCTTGCCAAAGTTGGTACAAACTGATAAAGAATGAACTCAAGATGTAGCCCATCACCATACTAAAGAAGCCTACCAATAAACGAACCTTTTTTGTGTTAGTAGTGGTCACTTTTAAAACCTTTTCCCATCTCACAAGATCCTTCAAAAGGTAAAAACTCAAATAAATAAAGAGTATATGACTACTTAGAGTGAATAATAATTGAACCATTTGACTATTATACCATCTTATCCGCTTGCGCGCTAGTTTTCGATTTTTCTACAAATTAGGGATTGTTTTTAAGGTAATCAATTGCATCCTGCAAGGTCTTAACGGGAATGATTTTCATCTCTGTTTTGATGGTTTTGGCGGCTTCTAGGGCTGTTTCATAGTTGCTTTTCGCATTGGGATCTGCTTTTTTTGCTTCCTCAGTGACTGGATTGTCAGGGGCAAAAAAGATGTTGGCTCCCTGACGAGAGGCTGCAACTACTTTTTTATCAATTCCACCGATGTCGCCAACATTTCCATCGCGATCAATGGTTCCCGTTCCCGCAACGACGCGACCATTACGAAGTTCTGGATCTGCTATCTGAGTGTAAATAGCTAGACTAAACATGAGACCGGCGCTTGGCCCACCGATACCAGCTGTTGAAAAGCGAATGGGAACATCACTGGTCACTTCCGTACGGTCAATCAAGCCAATCCCAATCCCGTTTTTTCCGTTTTCGAGAGTGATAATTTTACCTTCTGCAGACTTGACTTTTCCGTCTTCTTCATAGGTTACCTTGACCGTGTCCCCTAATTGTTGAGAGTTGACATAGTCGACCAAGTCTTTTGAACTATCAAATGTTTTGTCATTAACAGCCGTCACGGTGTCTGCAATGTTCAGAATGCCTTTAAAAGTCGAATTATCCGTCACGGTCAAGACGTAAACTCCCAGGTACTTGAGTTCGATATCCTTTCCAGCCGTCTTCAGTCCTTGATACTTGGCCATATTTTGAGAAGTTTGCATATAGAACTGATTGATTCGCATAAACTCTGCATCAGTAGAGCCACCCGTAGTCTCCTTGGCACTTCTAATATCTGTGAAAGGCGTTAACCAAGCATAGACAAGATGCGACAGGGTGGCGTGTCGAATGCCGACTGTTACAAACTGGTAAGCTCCTGGTTCTGTGTCTTCTGTTTCATTGACTTTCAAAACGCGACGAATATCTTCCGCTCCACCTGGAACTTCTATGTAGTATGGTAAAGGTACTACAAAGGCTAAAAAAGTCAATACTAGTGCTAGGATGACATATAAGGGCCATCTAGTTTTTTTCTTCATGTTCTAATTCCTCCACAACACTGTTTGGGACATATTGCTGAATCTCCTGACCAAACTTCAGAAGTTCTCTCATGGCTGAAGAGCTAATATAAAGATGCTCTGGGCGACTATATAGGTAAATGGTTTCGATTTCTGGAGCCAGTTGATGATTGTAGTAATCAAAACTAGACTCGTATTGCAAGTCGGTGGTATTTCGCAAGCCACGGACAAGGGTCTTAGCACCCAGTCTTCTTGCAACATCTACGACTAGTTGGTCATGAGAAGCCAGCACCTCTACATTATCTAAATGCGCCACCGCTTTTTCGACTGCTCGTTTGCGATTTTCAACAGGGAGAAAACCTTGTTTGTGGGGATTGTAGAACACCCCGACATAGAGCTTATCAAAAAGTTTGCTGGCACGTTCAATGATATCCAGATGTCCATTTGTCATCGGATCAAATGAACCTGTAAATAATCCAATTTTATCTGACATAGACCGTCACCTTACTAATCCCATATATTTTTTCCTTCCAGATACCTAAGCAGGCGATTTCTTCTGGTAGTTCTACAGACTTATCGGTTTCACAGACAACCATGATCTCTTCGGAGAAAAGGTTTCTTTCTGCCATTTTTTCGATATCTGCAACGATTTGTTCCTTGGCATAGGGAGGGTCTAAAAAGACCAGGTCAAAGGGACCTTTCACTTGCTCCAAGGCCCGTTCAGCCTCCATCTTTAAGAGTTGAAATTTGGAAGCTTCCTTGGTCATTTGGATGTTTTCAGCGATGATAGCTTGCGCCTTTCGATCCCGTTCCACTAAGACAGCATGGGACATCCCACGCGAGACTGCCTCAATGGATAAACCACCACTGCCAGCATAGAGATCCAAGACACGACCGCCCTCAAAATAGGGACCTATCATGTTAAAGATAGCTCCACGCACCTTATCTGATGTCGGCCTCGTCGTCTTGCCTTCTAGCGTCTTGAGGGGACGCCCTCCGTAGATTCCTGATACGATTTTCATACCGTTTATTATACCAAATTATAGGCAAAAAGAGAAAGAAAACCGAACCTTGCGGTTCGATTCTCTACAAAATATTTTCGTACGTATCGCGGACTTCTTGAGGCCAGACACTGGTCTGAACCTCTCCGATGTGTTTCTTACGAAGAAGGAACATGGCCATCCGAGACTGTCCGATACCCCCACCAATTGTCAGTGGGAAAAGGCCGTTAAGCAAGGCTTTATGCCATTCCAGCTCAAGACGATCTTCGTCCCCTGTAAGAGCCACTTGGCGACGAAGGGTATCCTCATCTACCCGAATCCCCATTGATGAAAGTTCAAAGGCACAACCAAGAGATTCGTTCCAAACGAGAATATCGCCATTCAACCCCTTGTAGCCATTTTCAGACTCTGTTGTCCAGTCATCGTAGTCAGGTGCGCGGCCGTCATGAGGTTTGCCATCAGGCAACTCGCCACCGATACCAATCAAGAAGACTGCACCAAACTCTTTACAGATCGCATTTTCACGCTCTTTCGGTGTTAGATCTGGATAGCGTTCCACCAACTCTTCTGTGTGAATGAAGGTGATTTGTTTTGGCAAGATGGATTCGATATCGTAGCGGGCTTCTACGGCTAGCTCTGTCAGACGGATAGCCTTGTAAATCTTCTCAACAGTTTCCTTGAGATAGGCGATATTGCGTTGACCGTTTGGGATAACCTTCTCCCAGTCCCACTGGTCCACATAAACTGAGTGGGTCGCGTCGAGCGAATCTTCGTCTGGACGAAGGGCCTTCATATGAACAAACAGACCTTCACCTTCACCGAAACCAAAACGAGCCAAGGTGTGGCGTTTCCATTTGGCAAGTGAGTGAACGACTTCATAGGTTTCATCTGGAATCTGCAAAACCTTGACAGATACTGGATTTTCGACACCTGATAGGTTGTCCTGCATCCCATCCCCGACCTTGCTCAAGATAGGACCTTGAACTTCAACAACTTCTAACTTATCTTTCAAATACTGGGTAAAAGTGTTCTTCACAAAGGAAATTTCTTCTTGTTGATGAATAAAACTTTTCTTCATAAACAGCTCCTCAAAAATTAGTTAAAAGCATTATACACCTATTTCCAAGAAAAGAAAAGAGTAAATAAGAAAAAGTCAGTGCTCTTTTGAACACTGACTCTGTCATTCATTAATCATTTCGACCAAAGATTCGTAAGATGCTAAGGAAGAGGTTGATAAAGTCTAGATAGATGCTGAGCGCCATTGAGATGACCCATCCTGTCGCTACTTGCCCTCGTGACTGCTCATAAACATAGCGAATCTTTTGGTTGTCCCAAGCAATCAAACCTGAGAAAACCAAGACCATGGCAATACTAATCATGTAGTCAAAGAAACTATTGGCTAGAAAGAGGTTAACGACCATGGCAATAATTAACCCGACAAGCGCAGCCATCAGAGCTCGTCCCATTCCACTCAAATCTTTCTTGGTGAAAATTCCGATTGCCGCCATGACAAAGAAGAGAAGGGCACTGGATACAAAGGCTGATAAGACGGTCCCAGGTGTATAGAGGGCTACGACAAAGCTGAGCGTAAAGCCATTTAAAACAGAATAAACTAAAAATACTGGGAGAGCTGCTGGGCTATTTTTTGTAGCCATGCTACTTGCAACAAAGACTAAACCAAGTTCTGCAAAAGTTGCAATCATCAACCAGAGACGGCCATGCATTAAAAAGTAAGTCAATTGAGCTTGGAAGACTGTCAACATCAAAGCTGACACGAGAGCCGATAGACCAATCCCAAGTCCCACAAAAGCATAAACCTTAGCGTAAAATTGATTAAGACCTGAACGTTCTTGAATAATCGTTTGATTCATTCTGATTCTCCTTTTTCTATAAATATGTCTTGATTATAACAAAGATTTTATAAATTAGCTAAAATAAAACATCAAAATTCCTGCTGCAACTGCTACGTTGAGACTTTCTGCTCGGCCTTTCATGCCAATATGAACCAGCTGATCAGCACTCTCAGCCATGACAGAACTAATCCCCTGCCCTTCATTTCCCATGACTAAAACAAAGTTCTCTAGTGAAGAAAGCTCACGATAATCCTTTGACTCTCTCGATAAGGTCGTTGCCAGAATGGGCAAATTGCTCTTCTTTGCCTCTTCTACAAAGCTGACAAGAGGCATACGATAGATAGGCAAATGAAAATGACTTCCTTGCATGGAACGCAGGGTCTTGAGACTGTATATATCTGCTGACTTGTCTGAAACAATAACCCCTGTAAAACCTGCCGCATCCGCCGTCCGAATCATGGTGCCCACATTACCAGGATCTTGAACATCCTCTAAAAATAGATACTTGCCCTGATGGAGATCAGGCAGTCCCACTTCTTCTTTTTGAATCACTGCAACAATGCCTTGAGGAGTTTGCGTATCTGCCAAATCTAGCAAAATCTCCTCTGAAACCCAAATAGTTTGAGGAAAAGCAACTAGCTGATCTCGGTAACTTTCTAGGGCAAAGACCTTTTCAATCGTCACTCCTGCTTGAACAGCTTCTTCGAATAAGTGCCAGCCTTCAATCAAATAAGCAGACTTTCGATATTTTTTTTGATGTAATTTCTTGGCATTTTTTACCACAGAATTGGCTTTTGAGGTTATAATAGTCATAGAAATATTATAACACAATCAAAGGGGTTTGGTATGCAAAAGGTTAGAATGATTGCCCAAGGCAGGGTGCAGGGTGTTGGTTTTCGTTGGGGTGTTGTTACTTTAGCTCTTGAAATCGGTGGCATCACTGGTCGTGTCTGGAATAACGACGATGGCACAGTGGAAATTCTTGCTCAGGCAGACTCCTCTGCCACTATGGCAAAATTTATCCAAGAAATCCGAAAAGGTCCGACACCTTTTTCAAAAGTTACCTATCTAGATGTACAAATGAGCAACTTTTCATCCTATTCGGACTTCAAAGTCGCAAATTAGGTCTCTAGAACTATTGTATATTTTACAAAAAAACAGTAGAATAGAAAGGTATAATTTTTAAAGAAGGAATGAAAACATTGAAATCTATTAAACGTTTTGCCCTCTCTGCTATGGGAGTGGCTATGCTACTCGTCTTGACAGGCTGTGTCCAAGTAGACAAAGCCACAGGACAACCTACAGGATTGATTTGGAATACCATCGGAGCACCTATGGCTGAAGCTATCAAGTACTTCGCTACTGATAAAGGTCTAGGCTTTGGTGTGGCTATCATCATCGTAACCATCATCGTGCGCTTGATTATCTTGCCACTTGGTATCTACCAATCATGGAAGGCAACGCTTCACTCTGAAAAGATGAATGCCCTCAAACACGTGCTTGAACCACATCAAACACGTCTCAAAGAAGCAACCACTCAAGAAGAAAAACTTGAGGCTCAACAAGCTCTCTTTGCAGCTCAGAAAGAACATGGCATTAGCATGTTCGGTGGTGTAGGATGTTTCCCTATCCTCATTCAAATGCCTTTCTTCTCTGCTATCTACTTTGCAGCCCAATACACTGACGGGGTAGCTAGCTCTACCTTCTTGGGTATCGATCTTGGTTCACCAAGTCTGCTCCTTGTCGCTTTCGCTGGTATCCTCTACTATCTCCAATCACTTCTTTCACTTCATGGAGTAGAAGACGAGATGCAAAGAGATCAACTAAAAAGAATGATTTACGTGAGTCCACTCATGATTGTCGTCTTCTCCCTCTTCGCACCAGCCAGTGTGACGCTTTACTGGGTTGTCGGTGGTTTCATGATGATTCTCCAACAGTTCATCGTTAACTATGTTGTTCGTCCAAAACTCCGCAAAAAAGTTCGTGAAGAATTTGCAAAAAACCCACCAAAAGCAAGTTCATTTTCAACTGGAGGCGGACGCAAAGATGTCACTCCAAACCAAGCAACTGCGATCATGACTAATAAGAAACATAAAAAACGCAATGCTGGTAAACAACATTCTAGAAAATAAGAAAAAGGCTTAGCTGAGAGGCTAAGTCTTTTTGCATCACAAAAGCCCGATGTCTCCATCAGGCTTCTTTTTTATCCATGAACACGTTTCATGTAATCTTGGTAACTTTCTGTATCCATCAATTCCTTGGCATTCTTGACACGGTCTGCTGTTGGAGGTTTGACCCCTTCAAGCGAATAAGGAATCCCAAGTTCACGCCACTTGAATTCTCCCATCGTATGATAAGGTAGGATTTCAAACTTGTCAACATTTTTGAGGGTCTTGACAAACTTACCAAGTTCGATCAAATCCTCATCTCTATCTGTCAATCCTGGAACCAGCACGTGGCGAATCCAAACAGGCTTCCCGATATCTGATAGGTACTGGGCACAGGCCAAGATGTTTTTATTGGTTTGGCTTGTGACAATCTTGTGCTGTTCTTCGTTGATTTCCTTGATATCCAGAAGAACCAAGTCTGTTACCGCCATGAGTTTATTAAACTTTTCGAGATAACGTGGTTTATTACGGAACGGAAGGGCACAGGTATCCAAGGTACAGTGGATTCCTTTTTCCTTGGCCTTGGTAAAGAGGGCAATTAGGAAATCAATCTGTAAGAGGGCTTCTCCACCACTGACAGTGATTCCTCCCTTGTCTCCCCAGAAACCACGGTAGCGAAGGGCTTCTGTCAAGACATCGTCTACTGTCCGTTCGCGTGATTTATTGGTCTCCATAGCCCATGTGTCTGGGTTATGGCAGTACTGGCAACGCATGTGACAGCCCTGCAAAAAGACAATAAACCGAATCCCAGGGCCATCTACCGCCCCAAAACTCTCTGTCGAATGCACCATTCCTGTCACTTGTCCATAGTCAATTGTTTCTTCAGACATATCGTCACCTTCCTTGAAACCGTTTTATAGTTTTATTATATCACGAGTGAGATGAAAAACAAGGTTTTTTGTCTATTTTTTAGAAAGCAATCTGTTTTTCACTTTCATTTTCATTCCCTTTTAGTGATCTGGTTCAAAATCAAAACCATATAAGGTTGCGAAATAGTCCTCAGGGCGCTCTGCACGGCGGATTTGGCGGACTTTGCCTTCTTCGGTATAGAGGATTTCTGCCGAGCGTAGTTTGGCATTATACTGGTAACCCATGGAGAATCCATGTGCACCTGTATCATGAATCACTAGCAAATCACCGATTTCTGTATGAGGTAGTTCGCGGTTCACTGCAAATTTATCATTGTTTTCACAGAGTGAACCGACCACGTCTACCACCTCAACAGGTTCATCTGGATGAGTAAGATTAGTGATATGGTGGTAGGCCCCATACATGGCTGGACGCATGAGGTTGACTGCTGAAGCATCCACACCTAGATAGGTACGGTAAGTTTTTTTCTTATGAGTGACTCTTGTGACCAAAGCTCCGTGAGGGGCTAACATAAAGCGGCCCAATTCGGTGAAAATTTTAACCTGACCAAGACCTGCTGGCGTAAGGACTTCCTCATAAACCTTACGAACTCCCTCACCAATCACAGCAATGTCATTTGGCTCCTGCTCAGGACGATAGTTGACACCAATACCGCCGGAAAGATTGATAAAGTCTAACGAAATACCCAACTTTTCCTTGATTTCAACAGCCAATTCAAAAAGCTGACGCGCCAACTCTGGGTAGTAGAGATGGGTGACAGTATTGGATGCTAGGAAAGAGTGAATCCCAAATGTCTTGGCTCCTTTTTCCTTTAAAACTGCAAAGGCTTCAAAAAGCTGGTCCTTGGTCATGCCAAACTTGGCTTCTCCAGGATTGTCCATGATATCTGTTCCTAGCTCAAAAACGCCTCCAGGATTGTAACGACAAGAGATGATTTCTGGAATACCTGCTGCACGCTCCAGATGTTCAATATCTTCAAAGGCATCCAAGTTAATAGTTGCACCCAATTCACGCGCATAAGCGTACTCTTGGTCTGGCGTATTGTTTGATGAGAACATGATCTCAGAACCGGGGAAATCCAGTTTATGGCTCATCAAAAGTTCCACATAACTAGAACAGTCCACACCACAACCTTCCTCTTGGAGGATTTTCAAGATGGCTGGGGTTGGAGTGGCCTTGACGGCAAAATATTCTTTGAATCCCTTATTCCAAGAAAAGGCCTGGTTGACTGCTCTTGCTTTTTCACGAATCCCCTTCTCATCATACAAGTGAAAGGGAGTCGGGAACTCTGCAACAATTGTTTCTAAATCTTCACGGCTGATAAATGGTGTTTTCATAAGCATCCTTCTATTCTGTTTGCAAAGAAAGGCTGGGACAATCGTTCCAACCTTTAGTTCTATCTCTTATTTGTCTTCGTCAAAGATATTTCCAATCTCAACATCGATGGATTGGTTCTTAACATCAATATTGGTTACTTTCAAGAGTGACTTGTAATCAAACTGCTTTTCACGTTCTTCTTGGGCATTGTCTGCAAAGACTGCGACACCAGCTAGTTCAGAATCAAACTCACGCAAGAGACTAATCATCCCGTTGACAGTTCCGCCGCCTTTCAAGAAGTCATCCACAATCAAGACACGACTGCCTGCCTTGAGACTGCGTTTTGAAAGGAACATTTTCTCAATGCGGTCACCGCTGGAACCTGAAACATAGTTGACGCTGACCGTTGAACCTTCGGTAATTTTCAAGTCACGGCGCACAATGACAAATGGAACGTTGAGGACATTGGCAACTGCATTTGCGAGTGGCACACCTTTTGTTGCTACTGTCATAACGGCATCGATTTTTTGGTCCATAAAGCTCTTGGCAATGATGCGCCCAATATTTTTCAAAATGGCAGGTGTACTGAGCAAATCAGATAGGTAGATGTAGCCACCTGGCAAGATACGGTCGCTTTCTGAAAGTTTGTCACGCAAGTCGGCGATCATTTCTTTGGCTTCATGACTCGAGATTGATGGTGTAAAGATAACGCCACCACCTGCTCCAGTCACAGTCTGAATATGGCCGATTTCGATTTCCTCAAAGGCACGCTTGATAATCACGATGTCCTCTGAAATCGATGATTTAGCAGATTCGTACTTTTCTGCAAAGGTATTGAGACTGGTTAGTTTGTATGGATTATTAATCAAATAGTTGGAAATGACAACCATCCGATCACTTCTTCTTAATTTCATTTTTATTTACCATTCCATTTAATTTTGATATTTTATCCATTATACCACATTCACATAAAAAAACGAACATTATTGCGTAAAAAATGCTCGTTTTTCTTAAATCATTAATCTAAATCTGGTTTATAGAAGGAACGATTGTCCATAGCGAAGATTTTATTGGTCATTTCTCCTTTATCCACCAAAGCAAGAGCTGTTGTCATCATCATCATGCTGGCATCGAGATTATCGATCATATGAATAATCTCTGCCTCCATAATGCGCGGACGGACTGGACTTCCATACTCCAGTAAGCCATGGTGACTGAGGATGACATGGCGCAGTAGCACCACTTCTTCTCTAGTATCATCGATGCCTAGTTCCATGACAGTCTTGGTAATTTCGCTATCGATGAGGGCGATATGTCCAAGGAGATTGCCTCGTACTGTATACTCCGTCTGGTCTGGTCCCGTCAACTCAATAACCTTGGCCAAGTCGTGCAACATAATCCCAGCATAGAGGAGGCTCTTGTTGAGCTGAGGATAGATCTCACTAATGGCATCTGCCAAGCGCACCATGGTTGCTGTATGATAGGCCAAACCCGTTTCAAAGGCATGGTGGTTGGTCTTGGCAGCTGGATAGGAGTAGAATTCCTTATCATACTTGGTGTAGAGACTACGAACGATACGCTGCCAGACAGGATTTTCAATCTTGAAAATCATTTGCGACATGTAGTCACGGATTTCCTTGACATCAACTGGAGATTTAACCTTGAAGTCAGCTGGATCGTTGGGTTCCCCAGGTTGAGGTAAACGAAGCGTGATTTGATTGACTTGAGGAGTGTTATTGTAAACTTCTCGACGCCCCTGCATGTGGACGACTTTCCCAGCGGTAAAGGTCTCAACGTTATGAGGTTGGGCATCCCAGAGTTTCCCTTCAATCTCGCCACTATCGTCTTGGAAGGTAAAGGCTAGGTAATTTTTCCCAGCACGCGTCTGTCTTAGGTCAGCTGACTTAATCAGGTAAAAACCTTCAAACAGCTCATCTTTTTTCATGTGACTAATCTTCATATTCTTCCTCATCTTCTTGGAAATGGAGTAGATCAAGCGCAGGCTCACCTTCTGATAATTCAATGTGACGGAGCGTCCGCTCGATAGCTGTGGTACGACGGTTTAATAATTCATCAATATTGCCAGAGGCATGTTGGAGATGCTTTTGTGCTTTGACCAGAATGCCACCAAACTTGCCAAACTCGGTCTTGACGCTGGCAAGAGTCTTGCTGATATGGTCGGCACTCTTTTGGATATTGAGAGTCTTGAAGCCAACTGATAGAGAGTTAAGCAGGGCTGATAGGGTACTTGGACCAGCAACAATAATCTGCTCCTCCCGTCTCAAATCATCAAAGAAGACCGGATTGCGGACGATCTCTGAGTAAAGTCCTTCTGTCGGAACAAACAAGACTCCAAAATTGGTCGTCCGAGGTGGCGCTATGTACTTGCTCTTGATATCCTTGGCAAAGCGCTTGACGCTTGCTAAAAGTGACTTACGACAGCGTTCGATTTCGTCCTTATCGCCTGCTTCATAGGCTTCTTCTAGGCGGTAGTAATCCGCCAGTGGAAACTTGGAGTCAATCGGCAAATAGACATATTCCTGGTCGCCTTGGCCAGGTAACTTGATGGCGTACTCTACTCGCTCGCTAGAGTTTTCAACCGTTGCAAATTCTCGTTCGTACTGGGCAGGAGTCATGATGTCTTCGATGATTTGCCCCAGTTGCAATTCACCCAGAATCCCTCGCGTCTTGGTCCCAGAGAGAACCTTGTTAAGAGCACCAACATCGCGGGCAACTGTCTGCATCTCTCCAAGACCACGATTGACAGACTCCAGTTGTTTGGAAACTGTCTCGAAGGAAGCCTGCAAGCGCGTCTGCAAGGTCTTTTCTAGCTTTTCCTCGACCGTCTGGCGCATTTGTTCTAAACGTTGCTCATTTGATTCTTGCAGGGCTTGGAGACGTTGGTCAGTCTTATCTCTAGTTTGCAACAGATTATCTGTCATTTCTTGACGGACTTGCGTCAGGCCTTGGTGCAACTCCATTCGCACTTCTTGCAAACGGTCGCTGACAGCCACTTCCAAGTCTTTTTGATCCAGCTGGCTGGCTTGTCTGGCTTGTTCAAAGCGGTAATCCAGTTGATCTGAAAGATTGTCTGCCTGATCCTCCAAGCTCTTGGCTAGGTACTTGTCTTGCTTATCTTGCCTTTGCCAAATGAGAAAGAGTCCAGCTAGGTTGGCAATTAATAATAGTAGTAATACAGTCTCCATCCTACCTCCTGTCCTTGCTATGCAAGACAACCACATAGCCATCAGGGCAAGTCACCGAAACTTCCCTATCTATATATTCGTTAGAAGCGTATACTTTTTTAAAGAAAAAATTCTCCTCTGTCAATTCGTACTTGGCACCAAGAATAGTCAGCTGGCTATCCCGAACTGGCATAAAGGCTAGATAGTCATAGTCCGATCGGGGTTCTAGCTGACTGGTTCCTTCTGGACAATAGGCAATCACATTTTGCCCATCCTCAATCGCTATCTGGCGCATATAGGGTGCCAACTTGGGATTGCTAGGCAGAAAGACATTGGCCAGCATGTGGTCGATCCGACCACCAAGAGCACCGAAAATAGTCACCTGAGCCTGGGGATTTTGCTCAAAGATGGTTAAAAGAGCCAATTCCAGATCCGTATCATCCTTTTCTGGCTGGGCTTGGACAAAATGTTGGGCACATTTTTGAATCAACTGACGTTCGTCTGCAGTCACGGAATCAAAATCCCCAACTGCTAGAGTGAGAGGCAGATCTTCTTCCAAGACCCAGAGCGAACCGCGATCCACACCGACAAAACAATCAAAATCCGTCCGATAATGACCGCGATCTCCGCCGGCAAAAACGGCAACCCTAGTCCAATTGTTTTCTAAGAGTTTGCACTCGTTCATTGACATCTCCCTTAAAGACATAAGACCCTGCTACAAAAACGGTAGCACCAGCTTCTTTGGCTTGAGCAATGGTCTGGTCATCAATACCGCCATCGACTTCAATTTCAAAGTTCAAACTTTTTTCCTCACGAAGGGTAACCAACTCACGAACCTTATCCATGGTTTCAGGCAGAAAAGCTTGTCCGCCAAATCCAGGGTTAACTGTCATGACTAATACTTGGTCAACTAAGTGTAGCACATGCTTAATCGCCTCCACAGGTGTCCCAGGATTGATAACCACAGAAGGTTTAACACCGAGAGAGCGAATTTTTTGGAGGGCGCCATGGATATGAGGCGTTGCTTCCACATGGATACTGATGATATCCGCTCCCGCACGCGCAAAGTCTTCTAGATGATGTTCAGGATTTGCTACCATCAAGTGGCAGTCAAAGACCATCTTGCTATGAGGGCGAAGAGCTTCAACCACACCTGCACCAAAACTGATTTGCGGTACAAAGTGACCATCCATGATATCGATATGGGCATATTCTGCACCAGTTGCTTCTAGGCGTTTGATTTCACATTCAAAGTTGGCATAATCTGCTGCCAGAATTGACGGAGCAATCTTGTATTGAGACATAGGTTTCTCCTTATTTTGGAATTTTTTTGCTGACTTTTTTGTAGGTTTCTCTGCGATTTTCAATTTCACTGAGAAATTGCAGGTAGTTGTCAAAACGGAAGGTTGCAATGATACCCTCTTCGACAGCCGGCTTGACCGCACAGGACGGCTCATGGGTATGGGTACAGCTACGGAACTTGCAATCTCGACTGATACTAGCAATCTCTGGAAAGGCCTGATTGAGGTCTTCAGCCGTTGACACTTCATAATCCAGTGATGAAAAGCCTGGTGTGTCCGCGATTTTACCCCCATTGAGGTTGTAAAAACTAACAGCTCGAGTGGTATGACGACCGCGACCCAGACTGTCTGAGATCTCTCCTGTTTCAAGATTGAGATCTGGTGCGATTTTATTGAGGAGGGTTGATTTTCCAACACCTGTCTGCCCCATAAAGACCGTCACTTTTCCTGTCAACAAAGGCAAAAGTTCTTCTTTACTAGTCACAAAGTCGTAACCAATGGCACGATAGGTTTGTTGGTAAAAACTTAATTCTTCCCTATCTTCCAGCAAGTCCATTTTAGAAATATAAACAATAGGATGAATGCCCTTGTGTTCCAAAAGAACCAAGAAACGATCCAACAAGTTGCTGTTGAAGTCCGGTTCCTTGACGGACATGATCACCACAGCTTGGTCAATATTGACAATGGGCGGACGGACCAGACTGTTTCTCCGTTCGTGAATCTTGAGGATATAACCTTCGGAATTTTCCTCGGCAGAAAAATCTACCCAATCCCCAACGTAGGGTGTATGACCTTTTTTGCGGAAATTCCCACGCGCACGTGTCTGATAGACTTGGCCATCACTCTCTACATAATAGAATCCTGCCAAGGCTTTAATAATTTGTCCCTGCATCTTAGAGTCCTTGTCCTTTAAGCGCATCTGAAAGGCTAGCAAATTCTTCCAAGCTAAGTGCTTCCCCACGCACAGATGGTAACAAGCCTGCTTGGTCCAAAGCCTTGGTCAGCTTATCCTTGACTTCATCAGTTTTCCCAAAGTAGCCTGTTAAGTTGTTCCATAAGGTCTTACGACGATGGGTGAAACTAGCCTTGGAAACCTTAAAGAAGAAGTTCTCATCTTTCACTGCTACAGCTGGTTCTGGACGACGTACCATTTTCAGGATAGCCGAGTCAACATTCGGCGCTGGCACAAAGACCGTACGAGGCACGATAAAGGCAACCTTGGCTGTCATGTAATACTGGACAGCAATCGACAAACTACCGTAAGCCTTGGTATTGGGTTGAGCGGAGATACGATCCGCCACTTCTTTCTGCATCATGACGACAAACTCACTAAAAGGAATGCCACTCTCGATCAAATGCATGAGAATAGGCGTTGTGATATAGTAGGGCAAATTGGCTACTACCTTGATTGGCAGGTCAGGATTTTTGAAATTCTGGATATGCTGGATCAAGTCAACTTTGAGAATGTCCTCGTTGACTACTGTCACATTGTCAAAATCACGCAGGGTATCCGCTAGAATTGGCACCAAACGGTGGTCAATCTCAAAGGCCATAACCTCTGCCGCACGCTCTGCCAAAAATTCTGTCAAAGCACCAATCCCTGGCCCGATTTCGATGACATTAACCTGATCATCAATTTCAGCCGTATCCACGATTTTTTGAAGGATATTGGTATCCGTCAGGAAATTTTGCCCGAAGGACTTTTTAAAGGTAAAACCGTGACGCTCCAGCACTGCCTTGGTCACGCTATAATCTGCAATTCTCATCTATTCTCTTTTCTATAGTTACTACCTCTATTGTAACACATTCCCCTGGTATTTTGGGAGTGCTTAGCTATTATCATAACTTTCCATCACTTCTTCCACTTCGGCCAAGGTCACTCCAAACAGAGTTAAATATCTGAATTTCTTTCCACTATTGAAGCAGTCCATGAAATTTATTTTTCTCATCCTTTATGGATTGTCTCTTGAGAAAGTCAGGTGCTCAAGCAAAGAATAGAGTTTTTCTTGCTCCTCTTCTTCGTAAGCAGGTGCATTTGCTTTTACTTCCTTGCATTTCTCGTCATACAAAAATCCTTCATAGCGATCTTCTGTAGATAAAGCTGTATAAACTTTGGCCATTTCTTCAGGACTAATCGAAAGTTTTGACTTAATTTTATACAGATTTTTCATAAAAGCGCTGAGGTGATTGTAGCGACGCATATCTACTTTGACATTGGTCACACGGATTGCCTGAACCTTGATACCTTCCCAATGTTCTCGCATATAAAGTGACAACATCAACAAGGCCAGTTTATTTTGATAATAGGTCTTAGCAGGACTGTAATGTTTTTGACCAGATAAATTTTCAAAATCAAGTTTCATGAAAGGATAGAGTATCAGCCCTTGAGAAGAAATATTAATAATCCGACCACTCTCAGACTTTTCTAACAAACCTTTCAACAAGATAGAAAGCAAGAAAGGGGCGGCAACATTGGTCGCAAATTGCTTTTCTAAACCATCCTTAGTCAGGATGGGCTTTTTAACTGACAAATCAAAGTCAGCTGCATTGTTAATTAGAACGTCTAGAAAGTCTTCTTTTTGAATATACTGTTCCGCTGCTTCCCTGACACTCTTCATATCAGATAGATCAACCAAGATATAATCTACATGTGGATTTCCTGTCTGTCGACGAATTTCCTCACAAGCTTGCTCCGCAGCTTCTTCCCGTCTACAAAAGAGAGTTACCGACCAGCCTTTTTCAGCCAACTGTTTAGCAACCTGATAACCAATGCCACTATTGCCACCTGTAATAATCACTCTTTTCATTTCTGACTCCCTTGGACTGAATACTTAGCTATCACCTCTTCCACTTCTGCCAAGGTCACTCCAAACAACTCCAACCGCTTGAGCAGCTGTTTTCCATTGGAATAGCCGATGCGGAGCTGTTCGCCTAGATACTCTCGGCGCCTACGACTGTCTGCTCCCGCCAAGAAACCTAGGCGAATCAAGTCACCACGACTGATGTCAAACTCGTTCTCGTTTTCAAATTGCTCTGTCACCTGAGCCAGCGCTGTTTTCAGGTCCTCATAGCTAGCGTGTTCAATTCCCAGAGAACGTCCCTTGGACTTAGATTTGGGAACCGCTTCATCACGTTTGAGAAAGGCATGCTGCACTGTCGGAAGGGCAGTCATAATCATGCGACGAATGCGCTCACCGTTAAAATCTGGATCTGTAAAGACAATCACTCCATGCAATTCATGCAGGCGTTGGATCCGCTCTATGTCCTGATCATTGATTGCCGATCCTCGTGTCTCATAGGTCTCTACATCAAAGTAACGTTTGAGATTGGCCGTATCATCCCGTCCTTCGACTACGATGACTTGGGAAATTTTTTCTTTCATGATTGTTTTTCCAATCCAAAAATACGCTCTGCATTTGCAGTTGTTACTGCGGCTAACTCCTCAGTCGTCATCCCACGCAAATCCGCAATAAAGTCTATCACATAGCGAGTATAGGCTGTTTTGTTTTCACGGCCACGTTTAGGAACTGGTGCCAAGTAAGGGGCATCTGTCTCTACCAAAATCTTATCCAAAGGTAACTCTTTAGCTGCTTCCTGAACATCTGTCGCCTTCTTGAAAGTCACCACTCCTGAGAAGGAAATCGTCATACCAAGCTCGACAAACTTCTCAGCCCACTCCAGAGAACCTGAAAATGAATGCATGATGCCACCACGAGGGCCGACGCCCTCACTCTTGATAATCTTATAAGTATCTTCCAGCGCATCGCGGGTATGGACCACAAAAGGTAAATCCAAGTCCTTGGACAGCTGAATCTGACGGCGAAAAACCTGCTCCTGTACTTCCTTAGATGCTGTCATCCAGTGATAGTCCAGACCAATCTCCCCCAAGGCAACAACTTTTGGATGTTTTAGTTTTTCCAGCAAGTAAGCTTCGACCTCATCTGTGTATGTCCCTGCTTCAGTCGGATGCCAGCCAATAGTTGCGTAGAGTTGCTCATACCCATCTGCCAACTCTAGGGCCCGTTCAATGGTTGGCTTGTCAAAACCAACAATATTCATCCGCGTCACACCCATCTCAGCAGCCAAGGCGATTTCTTCTGCCTCACGGCCTGTAAATTCTTCCACATTTAAATGTGTGTGCGTATCAAAAATCATCTCTTCTAACCTCATTTTCTTCCATCTATTATACCAAAAATAGCATCCCTCGGCTTGTAAAAATATTCTAATACCAATCATTCTCCCTTGACTGCTCTTTTTCAAAGCAGTATAATAACACTTATTGAAATTTTCAGCAAAGGAAAAGAAAATGTTTAGAAAATTAAAATATACCTTTATCGGTCGACCACTCAAGTCTCTCACAGACGGCGAAGGAGGGTTGTTGGGAAAAATGCAGGCACTTGCAATGTTATCCAGTGACGCCCTGTCTTCTATTGCCTATGGGCCTGAACAAGTCATTCTCGTTTTAGTTAGTCTCTCTCCTCTCGCTATTTGGTGGAGCCTCCCTATCGGTATTTTTGTCCTCTTACTCCTCGCTAGTTTGACCATTTCCTATCGTCAAATCATCCACGCCTATCCTCAAGGTGGAGGAGCTTATATGGTCACTCGGGAAAATCTCTCCCCTGAACTGGGCTTGATTGCAGGAGGCAGCCTCCTTGTTGACTATATGCTGACAGTAGCCGTATCCGTTGCGTCTGGAGCTGATGCTATTACAGCAGCCATCCCTGCCCTCCATCCCTACAATCTTCATATCTCTATTTTCCTAGTCTGCCTGCTCATGCTCTTGAATTTAAGAGGATTGAAAGAATCTGCCAGCTCTCTGATGATTCCCGTCTACCTCTTTATCTTCAGTACCGTCTTTCTCTTGCTTTATGGGGTCTTTCAACTGTTTACAGGTTCCCTAAACTATCAGGCGACTTCAACCATTGGACAAACTGTTCCGAGCCTTTCCATCGTTCTCCTATTGAGAGCCTTTACCAGTGGTTCTGCCTCTCTGACAGGGGTTGAGGCTATTTCAAATGCGGTACCATTTTTCAAAACTCCGAAAGAAAAGAATGCTGCTCAGACCTTGACCATCATGTCGCTGATTTTAGGATTTCTTTTTGCAGGCATTACCTTCCTAAACTACTGGATGGGCATCACGCCTCAAAATGGAGAAACCATCCTCTCGCAAATGGCCAAGGGCATTCTTGGTGATTCATTCTTTGGTCATGCTAGCTACTATCTTTTCCAGTTCTCAACAGCCTTGATTCTAGCTGTAGCAGCAAATACTGGCTTTTCAGCCTTCCCTATGCTGGCTTACAATATGGCTAAAAACAAGTACATGCCCCATCTCTTTATGGAAAAAGGGGATCGTCTTGGCTACTCCAACGGTATCTTAACTCTGGCTTTTGGAGCTATGATCCTTCTTCTCATTTTTAACGGGAATACTGAACGCTTGATTCCTCTTTATACTATCGGGGTCTTCGTTCCCTTTGCCCTTTCTCAGACTGGGATGATTCGCCATTGGAAAAAGGAAAAAGGAGCAAACTTCTTAAAACCTGCCTTTGCTAATATCCTAGGAGCCATCATTTGTTATGCTATTGTCCTCATTTTACTCCTCTTCAGACTGGGTGATATCTGGCCATTCTTCCCAATTATCCTAGTTTTAACCTTCCTCTTTTTGTCCATTCACAGCCATTACCAAAAAGTGGCAAAACAACTGCGACTCTACGAAGGAATTGAAAAGCGCACTTATGACGGCAACCTTGTCCTTGTCCTAGTAGGAAATGTCACTCGAGTAAGTGTCGGAGCCATTAACTACGCTCAAAGTATCGGTGACGAAGTGTTGGCCATGCACATTTCTACTAAAGAAACGGCTGAAAAAGACCAAGAAATTCTTCAGGAATTTGCCGATTACTTCCCAAATATCACTCTGAAGAATATCAATACCAGCTACCGCGACATCATCACCCCTAGCGTTAAGTATGTCAAACGAATCGCCCAAGAAGCTAAGCAAAAAAACTACACCGTTACAGTCCTTGTCCCACAGTTTATCCCTAACAAGCCTTGGCAAAATATCCTGCACAATCAAATGAGCCTCAAACTAAAATACGCTCTCAGATGGCATGAAGACGTCGTTATCGCTAGCTACTCTTATCACTTAAAAGAATAAACAAAAACTCAAAATCAGTAACTTATATCTGGTTTTGAGTTTTTTGTATGTGATCTTTTAAATGAGCCCTCCATGAGTTCCATTTGAAATCGGCGATTTCGTGGGCAGTGCACTCTTTAAAATCAAAAGAAAAGCCAGTAGACTCGAGTTCCTACTGACTTCTTTGTTGAATTCGTTTGGATTATGCAGCCAAAACTTTGCGTCCTTTACGACGACGAGCTGCCAATACGCGACGACCGTTTTTAGTTGACATACGGTTACGGAATCCGTGTTTGCGCGCACGACGAAGTTTACTTGGTTGATAAGTACGTTTCACGATGAATACCTCCTCATAGATTTTGTATTCGTTTAGCCGGCTATAAAGTGATCAGTTACTAAACATACTTTACTATTCTATCTGATTCTTACCTATTTGTCAATAGCTCTAAGTAAATGTTTCCTGCTTTTCCCTATGAAAGCCTTATCTACGATACTGACTCAAGAAACGTGTCATCTTTTCTTGGATTTGCGCTAATTCGTCCACACGAGGAAGGTAAACGATACGGAAATGGTCTGGTTCCTTCCAGTTAAAACCACGACCATGAACCAAGAGAACCTTTTCCTGCTTCAAGAAATCAAGAACGAACTGTTCATCATCATCGATGCGGTACATATTGCGGTCAATTTTAGGGAAGATATAAAGACCCGCCTTCGGCTTGACTGCAGACAAACCTGGGATATCTTGGATAGCATTGTAAATGAAGTTTCTTTGCTCGTAAATTCGTCCACCAGGGAGGAGCAATTCATCCACTGACTGGTGCCCACCTAGTGATGTTTGTACGACTTGCTGGGCCAAAACGTTAGAGCAAAGACGCATATTGGACAGCATATTGAGCCCTTCGATATAGCCCTTGACATGGTGCTTAGGACCAGACAAGACCATCCATCCTACACGAAAACCAGCGATACGGTGAGATTTTGACAGACCATTCATGCTGACACAGAAGACATCTGGTGCCAAGCTCGCCACAGGCGTATGCACATGTCCATCCATTACCATGCGGTCATAGATTTCGTCCGCAAAGATGATCAAATCATTCTGACGAGCAATCTCAATAATCTCCAACAAGAGTTCCTTAGGATAAAGGGCTCCAGTTGGGTTATTTGGATTGATAAGAACGATTGCCTTAGTATTGGAAGTAATTTTTGACTTGATATCGTCAATATCTGGGTACCATTCTGCAGCTTCATCACAGATATAGTGAACGGCATTTCCCCCAGCTAGGCTGACCGCGGCTGTCCAGAGAGGGTAGTCTGGCATAGGTACCAAGACCTCATCGCCATTATCCAAAAGCCCTTGCATGGACATAACAATCAGCTCACTGACACCATTTCCAAGGTAGATATCATCAATATCCACATTGGGGAATTTCTTTAGTTGGCAATACTGCATAATGGCCTTACGGGCTGAGAAAATCCCTTTGGAGTCAGAATACCCCTCACTATCACGCGCATTCATAATCAAGTCATGAATGACCTCATCTGGCGCTGTGAATCCAAATTCTGCTGGATTCCCTGTATTCAGACGTAAAATCTTTTCTCCGTTTGCTCGCATCCGCATAGCTTCTTCCAAAACAGGGCCACGGATATCATAGGCAACATGCTCTAACTTACTAGACTTGTTATATTCTTTCATCTTGTTTCCTCAATTCATAGAGATAGTAACATTATACCACTAGAAAGGGATTGCGACAAGTTTCCTGAAATGAGCAAGCAAAGAAAAAACTCATAACGACTGGGTTCTCACTGTCTAAACAACTAGAATGCAGAAGTATTTTCTCACATACCAAAAGACAGACCTAGAAAGATCAGCGCTAAAAAGGAATCATACAAAAGATTAAACATGAGAAAGAGCCCCCACGTGACCAAATAGTCCAAGCGACCACTTCTCTTTGCAATCACAAATAAAATGATGTGGTAGACTAAGTGAAAGAGAAGAAAAGCAACAAAACCTGGATAGAGAACGGGTACGACTCTTTCCAGCTGCCAAAGCATCACTACTTCCACTACAAGTGACGCAAGGATAATTCCATGATAAAGAAAACTTGTTTTTTTAGAAGCTTGAACAGAATCTTTCATACTTTCTCTCCCCCACTGTGTTTCCTACTATCTTGTTTTCTTTTATTTTAACATATCTCTACCAAATCAAATCTCCGATAATATTTATTTAAAAATGATTTTTACTTTACTTCTTTAGTGAAAAGGGTTACAATAACAGTAAGAAAATTTCAGGAGGTTTCATTATGGCACAACGTTACCAAAATGTTATGGTCGCAATTGATGGTTCTAAAGAAGCGGACTTGGCTTTCGTCAAAGGTGTTTACACTGCTCTACGCAACGAATCCAAGCTCACCATTGCCCATGTTATTGACACACGCGCTCTTCAAAGCGTATCTACCTTTGATGCTGAAGTTTACGAAGAACTCCAAGTCGATGCTGAAAGTCTGATGAAGGAGTACGAAAAGCGCGCAAGAGATGCTGGTGTGACCGATATTCACATCGTCATCGAAATGGGAAATCCAAAAACCCTCCTTGCCCGTACTATTCCAGACGCAGAAAATGTTGATCTGATTCTCGTTGGTGCAACAGGGCTCAATGCCTTTGAACGCCTCTTGGTTGGCTCTTCATCTGAGTACATTCTCCGCCATGCAAAAGTCGATTTGCTGGTCGTGAGAGAAAGTGAAAAAACATTGTAATCATTAAAAAAGGGAGCCTTGAGCTCCTTTTTGTTTGTCCTGATTGGGTCACAAAAAGGCTTTAATCAATTGTTTAAAGCCTCTATCTTATTTAGAAAGTAGTCAATCTCAAAAGATTGAATTATTTGTAACTGTATGCCCAGTAGTATACACCGTTTCCATCAACTACTGCTGCTACAGCTCCTTCAGTGACATTCGGATCGAGAAGCAAGTCTCTCAAACCACTGTTTGCCCATTTCTTAACGACAACAGCAGCATCTTCATCACGACGTCCTACAAAGCCTGTGCTATCGTATTGACGTGAAATTTCATTTACTTTTGGAAGTGCTTGATTTTGATAAATGTCTTCAGACCAAGTCAATTCTTTCAATCCTTGAGCTTTACGAGTCTCATTGATTTTAGCGAAAGCTTCTTTCGCTTTTGAAACATAGTCATAGTTTGTATCGTTTGTTGCTTCAACACGGTAAACAAACTTCACATAACCAAATTCTACATCACTGTATTTCTTGTCTTCGACACCACTCTTGAGATTTGCAATCAAGACATAGTCCTTAGCGTATGGGTTTTCTTTAGTCTTCTCAAAGATTTCTGGATCTTCGATTTCCCACTCAACTTTAGCATCCCAACCAGAGTTATCAAGGAACTTAGGATTCATTTTTTCGATGACATAGTTTTTGAACTCTTCAACATTCTTGAATGGCAATGCTTGACCTGCTTTAGCAGTCGTTACCAAGTTAGTTGAGTAAAGTTTCACACTTGAGTTCTTGTCACTGTACATGTACTCGTCATCAGCAGTGTTTTCGTGAAGTTTTGGATCACGAGCTGGATCGTTTGGATCAGTCATCCCTTGAAGTTTCCATTTTCCTCCAAGCCACTTCCAGTATGCTGAGTAACCTGTACGCTCTGAGTTAGATGGTACATAGTAGTAATGTACACTACCGTCGAAGTAGTAGTTTTTATCATTCTTGAGGACTGCATCACCTGGTTTACCTGGTGGGTAAACCAATTTTGGAGTTTGTCCATTTGGTGCCCAAGCCAAGTGTTCCAATCCTTCAGCTGGTTTTTCAACATAATCAGGGATTTGGTTTTCACTTGGTTCATCAGTCGTTACCAAACCTGGTGTTGTTGGGATAGCTGGAGTTGCTGGTGTTTCTGGTTTTGGTTCTGCTGGCGTTTCTGTTGATGGCTTGAATGGATCAAATTCACTATCAGCACCATTAATTGGTGGATTTTCTGGTAGGTCAACACTTGGAGTTGCTGGTTGTTCTGGTTTTGGCTCAGCTGGTGTTGTTGGCTCTTCAGGTTTATCACTAGGAGCTGGTGTTGGAGTCTCTGGTTCTGCTGGCGTTGGAGCAGGAACTTCAGGTTGGCTTGGTTGTGCTGGCTCAACCGGAGTTGTTGGTTGTGCTGGTTTTGGTTCAGCAGGTGTTGCCGGTTGTGCTGGTGTTGTATCAGCAGAATCTTTCACCAATACCCACTTACCATTTTGGTAGTAGTAATAATCACCATTGTCCAATACATAGTAATGGTAACCATTTTCATAACGATAGTGTGGGTCGTTTTCCAAGTTGTTAGTAGATGAGTTGTTATTACTATTGTTTGTCAAAGGTTTCCACTGACCGTTACGATAAATACGGTAGCTACCGTCGTTCATACGGTAGTAGTGATTGCCATTCCAGTAAATATAGTTTTCATCGCTAGCAAGGTTGTTGTAATTATTCCAATAGTTATAACCATAGTAGTTGCTACTGTTGTCATAGCCATAGTAGTTACTCCAATTATTGTAACCGTAGTTGTAACTTGGGTAATAGCTACCATATCCATAGTTATAGCTTGGGTAATAACTGTTGTAGCCATAGTTATAGCTTGGGTAATAACTGTTGTAGCCATAACTTCTTACAGTATAGTTTGATGTGCGACTACGATTTGCAGTAGTACGGTTAGAAGTACGATTGCTTGAACGGCGGCTAGTTCTTGTATAGTAACTATTATTTCCATTCCAATTGTAAGCAGCGTGAGCTTCACTTGGTGCAAAAGTTGGAAGCATTGTTACAGCTGTTAAAACAGAAGCTGTCAAATAGGTATATTTTTTCTTCATTTCAACCTCTTAATTCTTTAATTTTTAAACTTGAAAATTAAAATAATAAAAATTTGGAAAGCAATTGTGCACAATTTTATAACTAAACCTCAAAACTAGAGTGAATTCTTCACATCAGCTTGTTAACAGGCCTGAAATAAACAAGTTGACTTTCTGTCTTTAAAAAGAGCATATTATAGCAGCATGAGGATTTTATATTTATTCGCTTTCTGAATTTATTCTAACACATCAACTTTCAAATATCAAATAATTTGACTTGTCTTTTTTTTGATGTTTTTTTAAAAGAAAAGCTAGATATATTAGTAATATATCTAGCTTTTTAACTATTCTTTGTAAGAAACGTAATTTCCTGTTATTTTATTTTCACTATCTTTTCATTTTTTTCTTTTCTTTTTCTAGTATAAATATGCTAATAATAATTAGTGATATATATAAAATTGTTCGGTTTTTCAGCTCAAAAAATCCCCGAATTTTTCATACAGGGAAAAGAAATTTCTCTTATTTTTTATTTTTTTCTTTCTTTATGTCGCTCATAAGCTTTAAACTGACGTTGTAGTTCCTGTCGGATGGCAGGTTCCGGAGCATATTTTTCTTCCCAGTCATCTGGCTTTAAAATCTTGTGTGTAACTAGGTCAAAATGAGCTTTCCCATCAGGGAAGACCTTTCCCATATTTGCTTCATGAACAATATCAAAAATACGTTCTGGATCTACTCCCATCAAAACAAAACTACCGTATGTAAAATACAGTGTGTCAATCAAAGCATCCACTTGACTGACCAGATTTTGCTTAGCAGGCGTCTTTTTCGCCACTTTCTCTGCCGCTTTATCAAGTGCCTCATGCATGCTTGCAAGGGAGTCTTGGAATTCTTCCTCCGAAGAACTTGCTGCACGAACAAACTCCACTAATTCTTCAATTTTAAAGTCTGCGCGGTGGGTTGCACCTTCAGCATCCCATGCCTGTGGCTCTTCTTGAGTTCGTTCATCCATCATGTGGTGGAAGGTTTTAACCTTATTAAAGTGGTAGTCTCGACTGACAAACACTTTTTCTGAAGCCAAAACACCAAAGTGCTCGAGCGCCTTGTGGATACCATCTTGTTGATTACTTGCCGTAATATGCTTGGCAACTTCTTTGACACTGCTACTACCATTTCCCATAGCAACCGACATACCAACACCCGCCAACATTTCCAGATCGTTGTCGGAATCACCAAAGGCCATGACTTGATTGAGATCAAAACCATATTCTTTCCCGACTCGGCGAATGCCTTCTAGTTTAGAATTTCCTTGGTTAATGATATCTGCTGCAAAAGGATTGCTTCGAGTTAATTTCAAGTCGTCAAAATCACTTGCTGCCTTCTCAGATTCTTCTGGCGTCATCAGCATCAAAACTTGATAAATGGGCTGATTAATCAAGTTAAGCAAGTCGTCTTCCTTTTGAGGAACTGCCTTGCTGACCATTCGATTAAAGGAACGGCTAACGGTTCTTGTCAGAACAGTCGGAATAAAACGACTAACCAGTTGGGAAAAGGAGCCGAGACCAAATGACATAATTTTCGAACCAACAACGGCATGCTCGGTTCCAAGAGCGATTTCTTTACGCTCCTTTTTAGCGTAAGCAATCAGTTGACGCAGGCTTGACTTAGCAATCGGACTCGCAAAGAGCACCTTTTCTTTATTAAAAATGTATTGGCCATTGTAGGTCACCGCAAAGTCTAGGTCCAAGTCTTCCATCAATTCCTTGACAAAAAACGGCCCTCGTCCTGTCGCTACTCCAACAAGCACTCCTTGCTCTTTGACAATCTTAATCGCGTCCTTAGTGGATTTCAAAACACTCTTGCGATCGTTGACTAGCGTTCCATCGATATCAAAAAAAACAGCCTTGACTTCCATCCTGTCCCATTCTCCCCTTTTGTGTTACAATGATTATACCACATTTCAGAAAGAGTGACTAAATCATGCCTAAGAAAATCCTTGTTTTACATACAGGTGGGACTATTTCCATGCAAGCAGATGCCACTGGTGCCGTTGTAACTAGCCAGGACAATCCCATGAACCATATTTCCAATCCGCTTGAAGGGATTGAGGTTCATGCCCTAGACTTTTTTAATCTGCCAAGCCCTCATATCAAACCCAAGCATATGCTTGCACTCTATCATAAGATTAAAGAGGAAGCTGATAACTACGATGGAGTTGTCATCACACATGGTACAGATACCTTAGAAGAAACAGCCTACTTCCTTGATACCATGAAAATCCCGCCCATCCCCATCGTTCTAACCGGGGCCATGCGTAGTTCAAACGAACTTGGTAGCGACGGTGTTTATAACTATCTGAGCGCTTTACGAGTTGCCAGCGATGATAAAGCAGCCGACAAGGGTGTGCTGGTCGTCATGAACGACGAGATTCATGCAGCAAAGTATGTTACCAAAACTCATACGACCAACGTCAGCACCTTTCAAACCCCAACACATGGACCACTTGGCCTCATCATGAAGCAAGAAATCCTCTACTTTAAAACGGCTGAACCTCGTGTCCGCTTTGATCTTGAGCATATTCAAGGTCTAGTTCCCATCATCTCAGCCTATGCCGGTATGACAGACGAGCTGATCGATATGTTAGACTTGGAACAGCTGGATGGCTTAGTCATTCAGGCTTTTGGAGCAGGCAATGTTCCCAAAGAAACAGCTCAAAAGTTGGAAAATCTCCTCCAAAAAGGAATCCCAGTCGCCTTGGTCTCACGTTGTTTTAATGGCATTGCTGAACCTGTTTATGCCTACCAAGGTGGGGGGGTTCAATTGCAAGAGTCTGGCGTTCTCTTTGTCAAAGAACTCAACGCTCAAAAAGCTCGCCTCAAATTATTAATTGCCCTTAATGCTGGATTAAAAGGACAAGCCTTAAAAGACTATATGGAAGGCTAATCCTCTTCTCTAGAAAGCAAATCAGGAAATCTCACGATTTCCTGATTTTTTCTATTTACGTTTTCGTGTAGAGCGGCGTTCTGTCAAACCATGAGGTAAGAGAACTTCACGTTCTTCCAATTCTTCCTTATGCATAATCTTAGTCAACATACGCATGCTGATAGCACCTAAGTCATAAAGAGGTTGGGCAATAGTAGTCAAGTTTGGACGAGTGAATCGTGCAATCTGAGAGTCATCTGTCGTAATGATTTCAAACTCTTCTGGTACAGACACACCGTGGTCAGCCAAACCATTTAGGACACCTGCTGCCAATTCATCGCCTGTTACAACTGCGGCTGTAGCTTGTGATGAAATCAAGCGTTCTGCCAAGGCATAACCATCATCATAGCTGTATTTTGATTCAAAGACCAATCCCTCGCTATAAGAATGTCCAGCTTTTTTCAAGGCTTCCTTGTAACCAATCAAACGAACCTTGCCATTGATATCATCGACGAGTGGTCCACTCACAAAAGCAATTTTCTCGTTTTCTTTGAGAAGGTAGCTCACGGCATCAATCGTTGCTTGTTTGTAGTCAATATTCACACTTGGAAGTTGGTGTTCTACATCCACAGTACCGGCAAGAACAACCGGTGTCCGTGAACGAGAGAATTCTGAACGAATCTTTTCAGTCAAGTGATAGCCCATAAAGATAATCCCATCGACTTGTTTTGAAAAGAGAGTGTTAACCACTGAAACTTCCTTTTCATCATCCTCATCACTATTTGCTAGGACAATGTTATACTTGTACATTTCAGCAATGTCGTCAATCCCCTTAGCAAGTGTTGAGAAATAACCATTGGTAATGTTAGGAATCACAACTCCGACTGTCGTTGTTTTCTTGCTAGCCAAACCACGTGCTACCGCATTTGGACGATAGTCCAAGCGATCAATCACTTCTAGGACTTTTTTTCGAGTGTTCTCTTTAACATTCTTGTTGCCATTAACGACACGGCTAACTGTTGCCATTGAAACTCCTGCTTCACGGGCGACGTCATAAATCGTTACTGTATCATCTGTGTTCATTCCGTTTCCTTTCTATAATGAAAATTTCGCTTTCACGCATCTACTTACTCCATTTTATCACTTATTGTAAACACTTTCAAGTATTTTTTAGAGAAACTTTGAAAAAATTTCACAGTTTATTCCCATTTTGAAAAAGCAATTACGATTTCTTGATTTTTAAGACATTTTGCTGTATGATAAGGAAAATAAAAGGGGGATGAAAACATGGCTTTTACAAATACACAGAGACGTTCCGCTAGTTTTGGTGTCGTGACCAGCCTACCTGACGATGTCATTGACTCTTTATGGTATATTATCGATCATTTCCTAAAAAATGTCTTTGAATTAGAAGAAGAGCTTGAGTTTCAACTGCTCAACAATAAGGGGACCATCACCTTCCATTTTTCTAGCCAGCACCTTCCGACTAGCATCGATTTTGATTTCAATCATCCTTTCGATCCGCTTTACCCTCCTAGGGTCCTTATTTTAGACTTGGACGGCAGAGAAACCATCCTCCTTCCAGAAGAAAATGACCTATTTTAAAAACTCTAGCTTCTTGGCGCAAACTGCTGAGGAACTAGAGTTTTCTTTTTCTAATAAATGGATCGACTAACAACTAGACCATTGGGTTTTGTATACTCTAAATCAAGGTAATCCTGATAAGTCCCTGGCACAATGAAACCTTGGGGACTCAATATATCAGTCCCAGCTTTTCCTACGATAGAGTCTGCCAGCAAGACACAATTGGTACTGAGAACAAAGTAGGTCTTAAACTCGGATGAGCTGAATTTATAGAGGGTCGCATCTGCTTCCTCTTTCAGTTGGTAGGAGTAGGTATGCTTGACCTCTCCCTCTCTTCTTTTCATCAACTGCGAACTTGGTTCCCAAGGAATTAACAGGTCTTCTATCTCCGCTAAACGCGCTTGGATAGCTGCTTTCTGTTGGTCCGTCAAACTCAGACCATAAGCAAACAAGGTCTTCTGACTTTCCCTCTTACAGAGTTCGATGTATTTCTCCCGATTGGCCTTAAACAAAACACCGTCTCCAACCATACCAAATAAACGCTCCGAGTGGGGATCATAGGAACCATAGGAAATAACCTTCCCTTGATAACAAATATCCACATGTCCCATGGCGAGGAAGAAGGAGGTTTCTGAGGTATGGATAAAAATTTCCAGGTCAACCGTCTGGTCGTTTTTTCTTTCTGAATGAACTTCCCCTTCTTGACTTTCATGATTTGCCAGCCACTCATTTAGTTTTCGCAAGGTGCTGATAGGAATCAGAGCCGTCACAAAGATCGGCAGAGTCATTCGCATACGTCGTTTCAGCTTGGGATTGTTTTCTATCCTTTCAAAAAAGAATCCGTCCCGGAGGCTACTGGCTCCTAGCATGAGCAAGTAAAATCCAAGCAAGAGCAATTCAAAATTCGCTGCATCGTGAAAAGGAGAGATGCTATAAAGCCCGAATCCTATCATCCATACAGCATCAAAGAGATGATGGATCCGAGGATGAATGGCATTTTTTCGATAGAGAGACCAGGTCACAAGACTAATGATGCCTGTAAACAGCTGGTAGCTCGCAATGATAAAGACCAAGAGATAGAGGGCAAGATCTTGCAAAATGATAGAGTCAAACACGAGAGCCGCTACCACCAGCTTGCCCAAGGTTACAAAGATATTTTCCCGACGTTTTTTATCTTGAAACCAGCGAGTCAACAAGTGCCAAACTGCTGACAAGGAAAAGTAGGCCATCAACAACTGGTACCCCATTCGTGGAATAACTTGTCCAAAACGAATCAAGAGGAGCCCTAAAACAATAGCAAGTAGTCCCTCCCCGATACTCTTCCACTTGCTATAGGTCTCGGAAAGCTTAGGCATTTCCTTGCTCCAACTGGTCAACCAAATAACGAATTGGTTGCTTTAGGATCGGATGGATAAAATGGGGAGCTATTTCCACTAACGGCTCAAGAACAAAGAGGCGTTCTGCTATATAAGGATGAGGCAAGATGAGGTTGTCTGTATAAACGATCTGGTCCTCCACAAAGAGCAAGTCCAAATCAATCAAACGAGGCCCCCAATGCACCTCTCGAACCCGTCCCATTTCTGACTCAATGGCTAATAATGTTTCTAACAAGACTGGAGCCGGTAGCCAGGTTTCTACTTCAATCACCTGATTGGCAAAGCTATCCTGTTCCACACCACCCCAAGGTTCCGTCGTCAAAACACTGGACTCTTTGAGAATATGGATGCCACGAGCTCGCAGGTTGTCAATGGCTTTTCCCAAGTTTGCTTGCTTATCTCCCATATTACTTCCTAGGGCGATAAAGGCCCGTTGCTTACGACGGTGAATGGTCACCGAGCAGGTATCCAACGGTAAATGCACTGGAGCCCAAGGTTTTTTTAGTTCCAACTCAATCTCTTGGACAAGAGGATAGGTCTCAAAGGTACGTTCAACTAGTTTGTAGGCTACCGTTTCAATCAAATCCTCAGTGCTTTCCTGAAACCAAGTCTTCCACTGCTGACACAGTTCTCCGTAATGGACAGATGCTGTTAAATCCAATTCTGTAGCCGCCTTGGTCATATCATAGGATAAGCTTGCGGAAATAACAAACTTCTGCCCCAATTCCTTCTCACTAGGGAAAAGACCATGATAGGCAAAAATTTCCAAATCTTTAATCTGCAGTTGATCCATAACTTGTCCTTTCTAGAAAAATCCGCATGAAGCGGATTCTTTTTATACTCAATGAAAATCAAAGAGCAAACTAGGAAGCTAGCCGCAGGCTGCTCAAAACACCGTTTTGAGGTTGCAGATGGAAGCTGACGTGGTTTGAATTTGATTTTCGAAGAGTATTATAGTCCCATTAAACGATAAGCCTGGTCTCGGAGGTCTTTATCTGTTTCAAATACACCTCGCGCTACTGTCGTCAAAGTCGCAGTACCTGGTTTTCTGACACCACGCATGCTCATACACATATGCTCGGCCTCAATGACAACAAAGGCTCCTTTAGCCCCCAGATAGTCCATCAAGGCATCGGCCACTTCAATATTTAACCGTTCTTGAATCTGTGGTTTTTTAGAATAAATTTCAACCGTACGGGCTAGCTTAGACAAGCCTGCCACCCGACCATCTGGAATATAGGCAATGTGCGCTCTCCCATAAAAAGGCAAGAAGTGGTGTTCACACATAGTGTGGAAAAAAATATCCTTTTCCACTACCATATTATCATCAATAATCTCAAAGGATTTTGACAGGTGTTCCTCAGCAGTTTGGCCAAGGCCTGAAAAAATCTCTTGGTACATACGGGCTACACGAGCAGGTGTTTCCTGCAAGCCCTCGCGGTTAGCGTCCTCACCAACAGCCTCGATAATCATTTTTACAGCCGTTTCAATCTTTTGTGTATCCATTCTCGTTCTTCCTCTCCATCAGATAGGCTCTCACTTGGCTCAAGAAATACAAGGAACCCGTGACAATCCTAACTGTTTGTTTCTCTTCATTTTTATCTGTCAATTTCTGCTCTAGAAAATCCTGCCAACTTTGGTAATTGAGATTTCTAGACTTGGCTGTCTCTTTCAGCACGCTTTTATCAGTCGCCCGACTATCGTCAAAATGGGTTAAAGTCAATTGACTATCTGGCACCGTTTCTAGCAAATCCAACATATCTTCCAAGGCCTTGGTTCTGATACAGGTAAAGAGGATTTCCTTATGATAATCCGCAAAGCGTTCTTGCAAGGTTGCTAGTAAAGCCCTGATAGCATGGGGATTATGGGCCCCATCCAAAATCATCATAGGTTCGCTAGACACGACCTCCAAACGCCCTGGCCATCTGGTTTCCTCCAAGGCTTGAGCAAGCAAGTCATTGCTAGCTAATTCTCGCCCAATCTCTTGGCAATAAATGTCTAGAAGAGCAAGTGCCATCCCTGCATTTTCTATCTGGTGCAAGCCTAGCAGGCCTGTTTGAAAGCGACCTTGTCTGACAGAACTAGTATAATCAAAGATTTCACCCGTCACCACACTCTTTTGATGACTGACCTGGTAATCTTTCCCATAGGCAACTCTCGATGCATTTTTATCTTCTGCAATGGAGTCAATCACAGCCAAGGCTTCAGGAACAATATGACCTGTCACTAATGGAATGCCTTGTTTGATAATACCAGCCTTCTGCTCTGCTATGGATTCCAAGGTGTCACCAAGTAGGGCCACATGATCCAGTCCAATAGTCGTAATTCCTGTTAAAATTGGCTGACAGACATTAGTACTATCCAGAAGGCCACCCATACCGACTTCCATGATGGCCACATCTACTAGCTCTGAGGCAAAGTAATCATAGGCTATAGCTGTAATTATCTCAAACTCGGTTGTTCCCTGCAAATTATCAGCAGATTCCCCCTCAAGCAAAGACTGATAGTCTGCCATGAGGGCTTCTAGCCTAGTTTCTGGGATGGATTCCCCATTAATGCTAATCTGATCCGTATAATGAATAAGATAGGGCGAGCTGAACACCCCAACTCTCAGCCCTAGGTTTTCCAGCATCTTTTTCAAAAAAGCAATGGTAGACCCCTTGCCGTTGGTCCCTCCGATATGGATGACCTTGAGTTTGAGCTGGGGATTGCCTCGCAGAGCTAGGAGTTCTACCATGCGTTCCAAGCCAAAATGTGGTTGGTCCGTCCGGTAGTGGGCAATCCACTGATTGTTTTCAATTTCGTTCATCTTACTTATATTGTTTTAAATCTAGATTTTCTGCATCATCTGCCAAACGAATGGCTGACGCAATTTCAACTGCCATCCTGTGACTGGCAACATCGTGCACGCGCACCACTTCCACACCCTGTCTCGCAGCGATACTGGTTACATGAGCCGAAGCGGTGTCCCGATTTCGGAAACCGACTTCCGTCTCAGGATTGACTTCAAAGCCATTCTCCTCAAGGATATTGATAACAAACCGCTTGCGCGAAACACCAAGAAAGATTGGATAGCCCTGCTGATGCAATTTATCAAGGTCCCGTAGAAGAAGTAGATTTTCCTTCTTGGTGAGACCAAAACCAATTCCCGGATCCAGCAAAATGTTTTCTCTTGCTATCCCAGCTTGATTGGCTCTCGCTAGTGCTCGTTCAAAGAAAGCCTCCATCAAGTCTTCAATTGGCATTTTTTCAAAGTCAGCTAACTCTTCCTCTGTAAAAGCTTGCCCAAAACCAAAATGAGGAAATATGAGCGAACTAGGGTGCTGAGGTCGAGCCATGACTGGATTAAACATGATGACTACTTTCGCACCAGCCTTAGCAACCACATCCGCCATTTTCTCATCTCCCATGAGACCCGTAATGTCATTTACCAGATTGGCACCAGCAGCCAAAGTAGCCTCTGCCACCTGACTTTTCCAAGTATCGATGGAAATGAGAACATCACTTTCCTCACAGATAGCTTTAATCACTGGAACAACACGCTGGATTTCCTCTTCTATCTCAACATAGCTACTGCCCGGCCGAGTCGATTCTCCACCGATATCAAGCATGCTAGCTCCTTCAGCTATCAATTTACGGGCTTGCTGAAGCGCCTGGTCAACAGCAAAAAACTGACCACCATCCGAAAAGGAATCTGGTGTTACATTGATAATTCCACAAATAGCTGTTTTTGCCTGACTAGCTTTACTGAACATAAGGTCACTCCTCAAGGTTTTTCACCACATTATTTCTCTATTTTACCATAAAAAGAAAAAGATGGATACGCTAGTATTCATCTTTTCCAAGCGGCTAATGGTTTAGAATGATAGACCTAGATTTCTACTAATCAATACCAATAAGGCCAACAAACAAAATGCAATACCATTGAGAATCATATGAAGCAAAATGGACATCTCCAAACGCTCAGTCTTATAGGCTGTCCAAGTCAAAACCGTTGACATTCCTCCATAAATAATCACAGAAGGTAGATTGGTTGGCATATGAAGCAAGGCAAAGACGATTGCACCAACAATAAAACCTAGTTTTTCTTTTCCGCGGAAGATCTTTTTTGGAATAATCCCACGACACAAAATTTCTTCACAAATCGGCGCAATCAAGACTAGTAGGAAGAAAGTTGAAATCAAGGAACTATTCTGAACCAAACCATTCAGTATTGATTGGTTACTGGTTGTTGCCTCATTTGTTAGTCGAAGCAGTAGTGAACCCAAGAGATTTGTCGCAAAAATCACCAGATAACTCAGTACCAAGCGAGCCAAGTCTTTTGCCTTAAAAAAGGATAGATTAAAAGTAGCAAGTTGTGTTTTTCGTGCACCAATAATGAATACAATCAAAACGACTATGGATAGAGCACCTACTAAGAGCCCTGACTGTAAAATCGGAAACTGTTTGTTTGCTAAAAACAAAGCAAGTCCTATGGGAAATTGAGATAGAACAAAAGCTACCAAAAGGATGATCACCCATTTCCCTCTGTTTAAAACCTCTTGCCAAATCGTCTTATCTTTCATGATGTACCTCCTTATAAGAAAAAGGGGAGACTCCCCTTTTTCTATTATACCATTTATAGCGCCATACTGATATAGTTAAGGATAAACAAGGCATCCAAAATCCAAATCATCACGTGCACATCCTTGGCTTGACCTTTGACAACTTTTGTCAAGGTATATGTCAAGAAACCAACAGCAATCCCTTGTGTGATAGAGTAGCTGAATCCCATAAAGATAGATGTGAAGAAGGCAGGAACCGCTTCAGCCATATCATCCCAAGGGATATTTTTCAAGTTAGAAAGCATCATGATTCCGACGATGATCAAAATTGGTGCTGTTGCAGCTGTCGGAACAATCGCTAGAAGTGGGCTAAAGAAGCTAGATAGAGCAAAACAGATCGCAACCACTAGGGCTGTCAAACCAGTACGTCCACCAGCACCGATACCAGCCGCAGATTCAACATAGGTCGTAACGTTTGAAGTACCTGCAATGGCACCTACCGAAGTTGCCACCAAGTCAGAGTATAGAGCCTTGTCCAATTTAGCGGACTCATGGTTTTCCCCACTTGTCGCAACAATACCAACTTTTTCACCAGTACCGATAAGAGTACCGATTGTGTCAAAAATATCCGTTAGTGAGAAGGCAAGAATAGCCATCAAGGTTTCTGGTAAACGCGAAGTGTTTGAAATCAAAGATCCTAAACCTTCTGAACCAAGAGCAGCACCAAACAAAGTTCCTAAATCATTAACCGCTGCTGAAAGATTGTTGCTAGCAAAGTCAATCCCTGATAATTTGACAACACCAACAGCAATGGCAAGCACAGTCGTTGTTAAAATAGAAAGAATGATTCCACCCTTGATGCCTTTAACAACAAAGAAAATGGTAATAGCCAAACCTGCAAGAGCCACCAATACGGCTGGAGTATTGAAGTCTACCAATCCTGGAACAGCTGCGGAGTTTGCAGTAAGTGCAGCTTGAGCCTTGTCTGCTCCTTCACCTGCTACCGTATAAGTACCTGGATCGATTGAGAATTTCAAGAGACCAGCATTCTTAATTCCAACATAGGCAAGGAAAACACCAATACCAGCCGAAATAGCTGAACGAAGTGTTGTTGGAATAGATTCGATGATCATTTTACGAACATTTGTCAAGGTAATAATCAGTGAAATAATTCCACAAATGAAGACCATACCAAGAGCTTCTTTCCAAGTATAGCCCATCCCAAATACAACTGTAAATGTGAAGAAGGCATTTAGTCCCATACCTGGTGCTTGTGCGTAGGGCAAATTAGCATAGAAAGCCATCATCAAGGTACCGACTACAGAACCGATAATCGTTGCCAAGAACACACCTTGAACAGGCATACCCGTTTGGGAAAGCATTTGAGGGTTTACAAAGAGAATATAGCTCATTGCAAAGAATGTTGTTAAACCAGCAAGCACCTCTGTACGGACATCTGTCCCGTGCTCTTTTAGTTTAAATAGTTTGTCCATCTTTAATCTCCTTTTGTTTTTTACGAACAATATTAGTATTATATCATTTATCATTCACCTTTTCAATATGTTTGTTTGATTTATTTAATAAATCAAAACAACTGTAGTTTTTGTTCTTATCTGCTTTTCTTCCTTCTTTTTGATATAATAGAAGACATCTTATCTGGAAACGACTAGGAAGGTTTATATGACTAAAAAAATTATCGCAGTTGACTTGGACGGAACCCTGCTGAATAGTGAAAGCAAGCTCTCCGATTTCACCAAAGAGACGATCAAAAAAATTTCAGAAAAAGGACACCATGTTATCATCACGACGGGACGTCCGTATCGTATGGCAAAAGATTTCTACCGTGAGCTAGAATTGCATACTCCCATGATTAACTTTAATGGTTCTCTTACCCATCTACCAGGACAGGCTTGGGAGCATGAAAAGTGCTTGACCTTGGACAAAAAATACCTCCTAGACATGGTCAAGCGCACGGAGGACATCCAGGCTGATTTTATTGCAGGAGAATATCGAAAAAAATTCTATATCACGACTCCGAATGAGGAAATTGCGGATCCTAAACTATTTGGCGTAGAGAACTTCCGGCCGGAAAATCAATTCAAACCCGAACGAGTAACCAAAGATCCCAACTGCATTCTCTTGCAAACAAGGGCTGAAGACAAATACGCTTTAGCGGACGAGATGAATCGTTTTTATCAGCACCAACTAGCTATCAATACCTGGGGCGGGCCCCTCAACATCCTCGAGTGTACTCCCAAGGGTGTAAACAAGGCATTTGCTCTAGAGTACTTGCTCAATGTGATGAATCGTGATAAAAAAGACTTAATCGCCTTTGGTGATGAGCATAATGACACTGAAATGTTGGCATTTGCAGGCAAGGGATATGCTATGAAAAATGCCAATCCTGCTCTTCTTCCATATGCAGACGAACAACTTCCTCTGACCAACGAAGAAGATGGAGTTGCCCACGCTTTACAAAATTTATTCCTATAAAAGGGAAGATTGCAGGGGCGCAATCTTTCCTTTTTTATTTTCATTCTGTTTTCACAAAAGCGACTTGTTTTCTGTATTTTTATATTAAATTTTCTATTACAATTTTCACTTATCTCTCAAAACCATTGATATATTAATATTTTTAAAAAGTCATTCTATGAAAACTTTTACATCTTTTTAGAAAAAGTAGTTGATTTTTATATGAAAACGGTTTATACTTAAAGTTAGGCTTAAAGTTTTCTTAAACATACAGTCAAACATTTTATAAGGAGGAATGACAATAATGAGTATCGGAATCATTATTGCGAGCCACGGCGAATTTGCTGCGGGTATTCATCAGTCAGGATCTATGATCTTTGGTGAACAAGAAAAGGTTCAAGTTGTAACCTTTATGCCAAATGAAGGTCCAGATGACCTTTACGCTAAATTCAACAACGCTGTGGCTGCATTTGACGCAGAAGATGAGGTTCTAGTATTGGCTGACCTTTGGAGTGGATCTCCATTCAACCAAGCTAGCCGCGTAATGGGAGAAAATCCAGAACGTAAGTTTGCCATCATCACAGGACTGAACTTGCCGATGTTGATCCAAGCCTACACAGAGCGCCTTATGGACGCGAATGCAGGTGTGGATAAAGTCGCTGCGAATATCATTAAAGAAGCCAAAGATGGCATCAAGGCTCTTCCAGAAGAGCTTAACCCAGTTGAGGAAGTTGCAACTGCTGCAGCTGCTCCAGTTTCACAAGCTGCTATTCCAGAAGGAACAGTTATCGGTGACGGTAAACTGAAAATCAACCTTGCTCGTCTAGACACTCGTCTCCTTCACGGTCAGGTTGCCACTGCTTGGACTCCAGATTCAAAAGCAGATCGTATCATCGTTGCTTCAGACAACGTTGCAAACGACGAGTTGCGTAAAGAATTGATCAAACAAGCAGCTCCTAATGGAGTAAAAGCCAACGTTGTCCCAATCCAGAAATTGATCGACGTTGCAAAAGACCCACGTTTCGGCGAAACTCATGCCCTTATCTTGTTTGAAACTCCACAAGATGCACTTCGTGCTATCGAAGGTGGCGTGCCAATCAAGACCCTTAACGTTGGTTCTATGGCTCACTCAACAGGTAAAACAATGATCAACAACGTTTTGTCTATGGACAAAGAAGACGTTGCAACCTTTGAAAAAATGCGTGACCTCGGTGTTGAATTTGACGTACGTAAAGTACCAAACGACACGAAAAAAGATTTGTTTGACTTGATTAAGAAAGCAAACGTTCAATAATGTTAATCTGTTTCTATCATTTTTGAAAACAGGATTAAATACTTTATTAAAACTAAATAGAAAAGGAATAAAACCATGTCAGATATTTCAATCATTTCTGCTATCTTGGTTGTAGTTGTTGCCTTCCTTGCAGGTCTTGAAGGTATCCTCGACCAATTCCAATTCCATCAACCAATCGTCGCATGTACCCTTATCGGACTTGCAACTGGTAACCTCGAAGCAGGGGTTATGCTTGGTGGATCTCTTCAAATGATCGCCCTTGGTTGGGCAAACATCGGAGCTGCCGTAGCTCCTGACGCTGCTCTTGCATCTGTTGCTGCAGCAATCATCTTGATCAAAGGTGGTAACTTTACTACTGATGGTATCGCCGTTGCAACGGCAACAGCTATCCCTCTTGCTGTAGCTGGACTTTTCTTGACAATGATTGTTCGTACAATCTCAGTTGCCTTAGTTCACTCAGCTGATGCTGCTGCTAAAGACGGAAACATTGCAGCTGTTGAGCGTGCTCACTTTGTTGCACTTCTTCTTCAAGGTCTTCGTATTGCAATCCCTGCTGCCTTCCTTATCGCTATCCCAGCTTCTGCTGTTCAAGATGCTCTTGGTTTGATGCCAGAATGGTTGAATGGTGGTATGGCTGTCGGTGGTGCTATGGTCGTTGCCGTTGGTTACGCTATGGTTATCAACATGATGGCAACTCGTGAAGTATGGCCATTCTTCGCAATCGGTTTTGCTCTTGCAGCAATCTCTCAATTGACTTTGATTGCCCTTGGTGTCATCGGTGTTGCCCTTGCCTTCATCTACCTTAACCTTACAAAACAAGGTGGAAACGGTGGCGGCGGAGCTGCAACTTCTAACGACCCAATCGGTGATATCCTAGAAGACTACTAGAAAGGGGAACAATCATGGCTGAAAAAATTCAATTATCAAAATCAGATCGTCAAAAAGTTTGGTGGCGTTCACAATTCCTTCAAGGTTCTTGGAACTACGAACGTATGCAAAACTTGGGTTGGGCTTACTCATTGATCCCAGCTATCAAAAAATTGTACACTAAAAAAGAAGACCAAGCGGCTGCTCTTGAGCGCCACCTTGAATTCTTCAACACTCACCCATACGTCGCTGCTCCAATCATGGGGGTTACTCTTGCACTTGAAGAAGAGCGCGCTAACGGTGTTGAAATCGACGACGCGGCTATCCAAGGGGTTAAAATCGGTATGATGGGACCTCTTGCTGGTATCGGTGACCCAGTATTCTGGTTTACAGTTCGTCCTATCCTTGGAGCTCTTGGTGCATCACTTGCTGCATCTGGTAACCTTGTTGGTCCACTTCTCTTCTTCTTCGGATGGAATGCTATCCGTATGGCCTTCCTATGGTACACACAAGAGTTCGGTTACAAAGCTGGATCTGAGATCACTAAAGACATGTCTGGTGGTATCTTGAAAGACATCACTAAAGGTGCTTCTATCCTTGGTATGTTCATCCTTGCCGTTCTTGTACAACGTTGGGTATCCATCAACTTCACTATCAACCTTCCAGGCAAACAATTGTCAGAAGGTGCCTACATCAACTTCCCAGAAGGTCCTGTTACAGGAGCTGAGTTGAAGGGCATTCTTGGTCAAGCGCTTAGTGGTATGAGCCTAGATAGAGTTCAACCACAAACGCTTCAAGGTCAGTTGGACTCATTGATTCCAGGATTGATGGGACTTCTCCTTACTTTCCTTTGCATGTGGTTGCTTAAGAAAAAAGTATCTCCAATCACAATCATCCTTGCCCTCTTTGCAGTTGGTATCGCAGCTCGTTTCTTCGGTATCATGTAATCTCGGTGAGAATATATAAACAAAAAAGAATCAGGATTAAACCTGATTCTTTTTATGTATCAACTTTTTCTCCTAGTAAGATAATGAAAGCACCCAATCACCACTGCTAGTATGGCAACATAGAGTAGCTGTTTGGCTTCTAAAGGCACAAAAGCTCCCTGTAGGATAAAAGTATTGGCAAGTACACCAACAAGGGCTGCAAGGCTCAAAAGTATGAGCAAGACTAGTTTGTATCGATTAAATGGCAGGCTGACCTTGGCAACCAGACACAGACCATTGAACAAAGCAAGTAGGAAGCAAATAAATTTGACCCGACCTGGGACAGTGATAAAGAAGTTGGTCAAAAGAACACTAGCAACCAGAATGCCACCACCAATCGCAGCATTGGTCAAAATATCTCGCATAAAATGTGTACTAACCTTTTCTTTATTGGACTCAAAAGTTAGGAAGAAGGATGGAATCCCAATCGTAATGGCTGAAATGATTGTAAACTGAATGGGGATAAAGGCGAATTCCAAACCAAATACCACACTCAAAATCGCAAACACGATGGAGAAGAAGGTCTTTGTTAGAAAGAGAGAAGCTACCTTTTGAATGTTATTAATCACACGGCGACCTTCCATCAAGATATCATAAAATACTGCAAAGTCATCAGTGAGAAAAACAATATTGGATACACTTTTAGCTGCACTCGTAGCCCCCTTCATGGCAAAACTAATATCTGCTTTCTTGAGAGCCAGAACATCATTGACCCCGTCACCGCTCATGGCAACTGTTTTACCAGCCTTTTGCAAAATAGATACCATCTTTTCTTTCTGTTCAGGTGTCACACGACCAAATATTTCGTGTTCCAAGACCACTCTCTCAAAGTCATCATCGCTCACCTTGGTCATATCAATCGCACGGGCTTCTTCCTTAAAACCTGCCTTACGAGCCACCCCATATACAGCCACATGATTATCACCGCTGATGATCTTCACTTCAACACCTTGAGATTCGAAATAGTCAAAGGTTTCCTTGGTATTGTCCTTAATCTCATCTGACAAAATGACGTGGCCTAGTAGTTCCATATTGGCTGGACTCGTGATGTGGTCCTTACTATGGGCAAGTGTCAAGATTCGAAAACCTTGCTGTTTCAGATGCTCATAGTAGGCATCCATCGGCTGGGTAAAGCCCAGAAACTCATAGGCTCCGAAGAAATAGGTCCCACCCTCTTTTACTTGGACAAAGGAATACTTATTTTTACTTGAAAATGCACCGACTTCTTGAACTTCCCACTTTTTCTCACAGGTTAAGTAAGTCTTCAGAGCTCGGGAAGTTGCATTTTCATCTTCGAAATAAGCCAAATAAGAAGATAGTTTCTCTGCTACATTAGCATCCATTTCTTGGACCTTCATATTCCCCGTCGTGATAGTTCCCGTCTTATCAAAACAAAGAATATCTACTCGCGCCAAGGTCTCTACACAGTATAGCTCCTGTACCAGAACCTTCTTTTTAGCCAGCTTCATGGCTGCTACTGCTAGGGACACACTAACCAAGAGAATCAAACCCTCTGGAATCATGCCGACCAAGGCACCTGAACTTCCTAAAACAATTTCAACATAAGACCGTCCTAGACTAAAACCTCTGACATAGAGCAGAATGGCAACTGGCACCAGCAAGATCGAGACGATTTTTAAAATCTTATCCATGTAATCGCGTAGTTGAGAAGGGTATTTTTTGAATTCCTTGCTGGATTTTGCGAGTTTGTTGATATAACTATCGGGTCCGACCGCCGTCGCCGTGACCAGACAAGTACCGCTAACGACATTGCTTCCGCTCATCAGCTTGTCACCTGCTGTTTTAAAGACTGAATCACTCTCACCAGTCAGCAAGGACTCATCCACTTCGATCGTTCCTTCAAGCACTTCTGCATCGACAGGTACCTGATCTCCCAGATTGAGATGCAGATATTCCCCCAGAACGATGTCTTCTGGATCAATCTCGATCGTTTGACCATCTCGATTGACCTTGTACTTACTTTTACCAAGCAAACTTAGCTTTTCCAAAGCATTTTTTGAACGCACTTCTTGGAAAATCCCGATAGCTGTATTGATAGCAATCACACCTAAAAAGAGCATGTTCTCAAATCGCAAGGTTGTGGCTACCAGAACTGCCAGAGCCAGGTTCATGGCATTAAAGAAGGTAAAGATATTTGAAACGACGATTTCCTTGGTTGTTTTGTAGGGTTTAATGTCGCTGATATTTCGTTGACGATCCTTGATGTCTTGACTGCTTAAATACTTCATTTCTACTCCGATATCCTTTTGTACTACTATAGTAACACATATCTTTTTCTCTGTCACTTAAAGACTCAAAATAAGGAGAACTCCCTTGGCAAGCATCACCTATCGCCACTTCAAGAAGAACTTAAAAAGAGGCTAGGATTCCCCTAACCTCTTTTCTTTATGCTTTATTCTGCCAAGGCTCCCATTGGATCCCATGGTGCAAGTACGATTGGTTCTGCTTCATAGGCAGCTTGTTCTTCTGCTGTCAGCAATTCTTTACGGACAACGATTTGGTAAGTGTATTCGTCCATCCAAGCGTCTGAGGCGACAAAGTAACCATCTGCACCGACCTTGTCTCCCCATGAGTTTTCAACTTTCCACTTGGTTGACTTGCCATTTTCGTCCAAGTCCACACCTGTCAAGACCATGGCGTGGGTCATCAAACTTTCGCTGTAGTCCAAACGTCCAGCCTTGTCTTGAGTCAGTTGAATATCCATGCTTGATTCAAAGTCATAAACATCAGTCGCAAGGATTCCAGCTTTGCGGTTGCTGAGCTGGCCGACATCTGAACCAAACCAAACAGTTTCTCCTGTTTGCATTTGGGCAATCGCCAATTCTTTTAAGCGCTCCATTGGTACGTTGATGTAACGAACTGCACGGCTACCAACCACATTTCCCAACATCTCAACTGTGTAAGATTTACCGTAAGGCTTGTCAGCAGTTGGAGCATTGATAACAGAAACGTAGTCTTCTAGAGGAAGATTGACATATTTCTTGTAAAACTCTTGTGGCGTGATACCCTTTTCGCTTTGGTAGTTATCATCCTTATCGCGATAAGCAAAGTCAAATTTACGCGGTGGAAGACCTAGTGACATAGCAAGGAAGTTAAAGATTTCTTGCAAGAGGTCTTCTTTCTTAGCTTGAACAGTCGCTTGGTCAGCACCAGAAGCGAGCAAGTCACGCAAGATTTGGGCATCTTGGCGAAGCAATTTGTTAAGAATTGCATTGAGCTCACGGCTATTACTAGATGAAACAGACTCAGGGTAAACTGACTTAGGAACGACACCATATTTTTCAAAGAGGGCCACGACCATATCCCACTGTCCACCGTCTTGTTGTGGAGTTTGGAGTAGGAAGCTAACCTTACGGCTCGTCAATTCTTGATCTGCAGTCGCAATGACTTGCTCCAAGAACCAGTTAGATTTTTCATACTTGTCCCAGAAGAAAGTGTGGGCTTGTGACAATTCAAAGTTTTCCAATTTATATTGAGAAATGAGTTTGTGACGGAAGGTGTTGAGAGCTGCAAACATCCAGCAACGACCAGACGCTTTCTGGTTAGTAACCTTGTCCTTGGTCAAATCCAATGAGAAAACAGGTGTATTGTCTACATGGCTTTGGCGACGTTCTAGGGCTGCAAAAATTCCGTTATGGCTGGCAGCATTTTCGATCGCTTGGTATTTGACATTTGCTTCATAGTTGGCAAAAAGTTTATCTGTAAATGATTCTTGAATCGCGTTCATAGATTCCTCCTTTTATTCTACTGTCTATTATAACTCTTTTCACAAATGAAGCAACTGAAAAACGAAAAAGGCAAGGACATTCTCCCTCACCTTTTCTAACATAATCCAAACTAAGCAATACTAGCAAGGAGATTCTCTAACTCCTCCCTGGTCAGGCGACGCCATTCTCCTCGTTCTAAGTTCTCATCCAAAACTAAAGTTCCCATCGTCAAACGTTGCAAGTCCACGACTTCCTTACCACAGTATGCTACCATGCGTTTAACCTGATGAAACTTCCCTTCAGCAATGGTCACACGAACCAGACTTTGATTCTTTACTGAATCTACCGACACAAGCTCCAATTTAGCTGGCTGGCAGGTAAAGTCCTTGAGCGAAATGCCCTTGGCAAATGTATCCACATCTTCTTGGCTCATGATGCCTTCGACTTGAGCCAAATAGGTCTTATCCACATGACGTTTGGGTGAAAGAAGGGCATGGGCCAGCTGACCGTCATTGGTCAAGAGCAGAAGACCATGCGTGTCAATATCCAAGCGCCCGACAGGAAAAACTTCCTTGGCGCGAGCATAGTCATCTAACAAGTCTAAAACTGTTCTATGTTTGGTATCTTCAGTTGCTGAAATGACTCCTTGGGGCTTGTTCATCATGTAGTAGACAAACTCTTCATACTCTAGCACTTGGCCATCAAAGCGAATCTCATCTCTTTCTTCATTAATCTGCAGTTTAGCTGACTTTTCTTTTTTACCATTTACCGTCACGCGCCCAGCCTTGAGCAAGTTTTTGACTTCTGTCCGACTCCCCACAGCACAGGCAACTAAAAATTTATCTAATCTCATAGAACTATTATATCATACTCAAAAGGAGGCTGCCCAAGTGACCAACCTCCTTTTTTCTAATTTTTCAAGAAACTAACTTCCTCGTCTCCAGAAAATAGCCAAGACAAGCATAGCTCCTAAAATAGCTGGGATAATGGCCGTTCCTGCTATAATTGGACCCCAAGTTCCGAAAAGCAAGTGGCCCAAAAAGGCACCAATCCAGCCGAGAAACATTTTTCCAAAGCATCCCATGCTTTCCCCACGATTGGTCAAAGCACCTGCCAAGAGCCCCACTAGGAGACCAACAAACATACTTCCAAGCATAGCTTCTCCTTAAATTGCCCAGTCTCCATTACGGAAGAGGGGTACGCGTGTTCCATCCTCACGGATACCATCGATATCCATTTGGTTAGAGCCAATCATAAAGTCAACGTGAACATCTGAACGGTTAAGTCCTGCAGCTTCAAGCTCTTCTTCGCTCATCTCTGCTCCACCAACAACGCTGGTCGCATAGGCAGCACCGATAGCCAAGTGGTTTGAAGCATTTTCATCAAAAAGGGTGTTAAAGAAGGTAATCCCTGACTGAGAAATTGGGCTTGGATCTGGTACCAAGGCACATTCGCCCAAGGCACGCGCACCCGCATTTTCAAAGACAAGGTCTTTCATGACCTGATCACCCTTTTCAGCAGTAATGTCAACGATTTGTCCATCCTTGAAAGTTACTTTAATGCCTTCGATGATATTTCCGTTGTAGCTAAGTGGTTTTGTAGAGGTTACATAGCCATCTGCACGACGGAAGTCAGGAGCCGTAAAGACTTCTTCTGTCGGCATATTTGGCAAGAATCCTTCTCCCTGTGCATTGATAGCGCCAGCTGATTCCCAAACGTGATTCTTAGGCAAGCCAAGTGTCAGATCGGTTCCTGGCGCTGTGTAGTGAAGGGCTGAAAATTGCTCTTTATTAAGCATTTCTGCCTTACTCTTAAGAATGGCTGCATGCTCTTCCCAAGCTTTAACAGGATCTTCTTCATAGACACGACAAGTTTTGAAGATTTGATCCCAAAGGAGGTCCACTGCTTCTTCATCGCTCGCAGCATTTGGAAAGACCTTCTTAGCCCACTCAAGCCCTGCTGCAGCTGCTACAGTCCAGCTAACCTTGTTGGATTGCGTTGCGATACGCATTGGCTTCATCGCAAGTCCCATAGCTTTCGCAGAAGCTGAAAGCTTATCAGCATCCACTCCGTTCAAGGCACCTGGATCAGATGAACGAACTCCTAGACGGCTAGCCTTGTTTTCCAAGAGGTAGTTCATCTCAGCAATCTTGTATTCTGGCACATTGTTCAGACGCTCTATCGGCGCGTGGAGGAATTTCTCACGGTTGATCACATCATCAGTCCACTGAACGATAACCTCATGCGCACCCAAGGCATAGGCTTCTTTCACGATTAGATGCGCCAATTCACGTTGCTCCACATCGATAGAAAGAGCCAAAGTGTGACCAGGTTGCACGTTAATTCCATTCGCAACCAACAATTTCGCATATTTTTCTAGATTTTCTTTAAAATTTGGTAAAACCATTCTATTTTTCCTTTTCTATTTTTCTTTCAAAGCAGAAAATAATCCTGCTAAAGCAATGGCACCAGACAAGAGCGCTGTCGATAGAAGAATTGTTTCATCTGCCAGCTCTAGCTGATAGTCAAAAATCTTTTCAGCAGGTTTATCTTCCGCAAAAATTCTTAGTTTCATCAAATGTCCCCCATTACTAGTATATCACATATATTAGCATTTTAAAAAACAAGCTCATTAAAGCTTGTTTTTATTTAACTATCACAAAAGTCGTGTACATATCTTTCCACTTCTTTTTCCATAAATTGAATCTCACAAATACCCCATTTATCATTCTTTACCGTTACATCTGCCATCATCTGTAATTTTAAACTCTGGCGATTGAAAATTCCTTCCCACTGTTTATATTTTGCACTTGGAACTAAATTTCCAAACTTCGAATTTTGACTATCTGTAATGATACAGAGATTCCCAAAGGAGTGCAAAAATTTATCATCAATTTTTTCAACTCTTTCATCACTATTTGGATGTTGTGGAAACCAATGCTCTATAGAACGACGATATGTAAATTTGAAATCTTCAAACTTAACATCGTATGCTTTCTTTAATTCTTCACGATTTTTCCATAAAACATAATCTACAAAGTTAAAAGCATAAACAGGAATTGCACCATATTTCTTAATTCTTCTATCCTCAGTAAACAATCTTTCTTCTGCGTACGTCACTGCCATTTTTTCAAGAAATTTTTTAAAATAATCACCAAATTTTTGATCATTTAGTTCTTCAATATGTCTGTAGAGAAATTGTAAAATTTCATATAACCAACGACTATCACGATTGGCAGTGAAAGTCACAGCAAACATCGATTGCAAAAGAATGATGTTTTTGTTAATTTCCAAATCTGAAAATGTATTCTTAGTAAAGCGTTCTTCAACTATGTAATGCTCTTTCGCTTTTCCATTAGGTTGATATTCATAATAAGTTCCCTTCTGCAAAAACCATTCATCCTTATTTCTGCTTGAAGAATCCATATTTGAATTTCTAACGATGTAATTATCAAAAATATGTTTTATTTTAAGAAGAAATTCACTGAATTCAATAATCCAAGTCTTATTTTTATTTTTTATATCAAATAGGGCTAAAAGTTTCTTGTCGTCTAACTGAACCTCATTGGTATCCTTACCTTCCCAAATTGCCAATACATGGAGTAGGAAGGTTGGAAAATCGATAACTTGGGTATAATCACCAAAATCTTTTTCTACTTCTATATTTTTTTCATTTATCTTTTTTCCTAATATATCTGATAACTTTCTTCTTTCATTTTGATAAAAATCAATATCATCATAAATATTATGAAATGAGTAATTTGTAAAATGCCATCCAAAAATACGTTCGCGTTCTTGAAAATCATCTGCTCTCTTCCGTCGCATCTTAAATTGACTTGATACCGGCTTATCAAATTCCGCACAGGCATCCCAAATTCTTGCAAATTTTTGTGCCATTTCTTGATCTGCACCAAACTTGGCCATCATTTGCGCCTTAAGGATCTCATGAGCCTCTAGTTGTTCTCCACGAGAGTTGAAACGTTCGAAATAAAGATTTAAGTCTAAGTCTTCAGGAAGTATACTCCGAAAAATAATAACTTTATCAAAAAGATAATCAACGAAAGACTGAGGATTAAGGTGACGCTCCTCTAGCACTTTTTTCAAGGCATCTTTAGCATGTCTGTACCCTCTAGTTAATTCATTTTCATCGTCCTCAGAAATTTTTTGCTTAGTAAATAGTTTTTGAATATTTTCATTTGATTTCTTCCGAGCTGGGAAGGTAAGATTAACAGCTTTCAATCTATCAAAACCAAACTCATTCTTCAAAGCTAAGGCAATCAAATTAAGAGCGGTTGTTCGTTGTTGCCCATCTATGATTTTGAAAATGTCATTCTCTTTATTAACGACTAATGTTCCAATATAATAATTATAATTGTCTCTATTTTCTTGAAAAGCATCTGCTACGTCGTTCAATAACTGCTCAATTTCATCATAAGTCCAGGCAAAATTTCTCTGATAAAGAGGAATAGCATAGGTATCTTCATTTAACAAACGATTAACTGATAAGCTTATATGTGTTTCTACCATTTATCTTTTTCCTCTTCTATAATCTTATCCACAGTATAATTTTCAAATAACTCTCTATCTATCTTGACCATGAAATCATTTGGAGTGACAGCATGAGATAAAAGTTGAAATAGCTTTTGAACCTCTTTTTGTCTAAACCTTCCACCAGCAACATAGTTTCCAACAGTTGCATCATATATGGCTTTAGACTTAACTCGAGGGTAATAAGACCAAATAAACAAGGTCTCTACTATCTCTTTTGATAGCTCATCTTTCCCAAATCTATCTGCGAAAAGCGAGCAAATATTTAGGAATATATTGTGACACTTGAGATAGCGACCCTTTGAGCTGTTGTAAATGTTTAACATACCTTCTGGGTAAGCTAAATTTTGTTCTTCTTCCTCTAACTCATTAGAGACTCCAAACTTTTTATTTAAAAAATTTTTATGAACTTTAATAGTTTCATGAGAAGATTCAATATACTCAAAAAATTTACTTCCATCAATTATTGGCATAGTAATTGACATAGGGAGTTTTTCAATATGACGATACAATTCTAGGTATGGAAAGTTCTGATTCAAATCAACGCCTTTAAAGTCGTCAATAAAATCCTCTGTAAAACGGAGATAAGAGCCATAACGCTTGTTTGTTAATCCTGTCTCTCCTCGCGACCAACGTCTCATACGAAAAAGATGTTTATCAAACAACTCTTTGAGACTTAACTCTTTATCCTCTACAAATTGCTCCCACTTTTCAACAATTCTTTCATCTTCGGAATCTTGCTTGCGAAGATGATAGGCTTTGAGCAAATCATGAGGTTCTAAAGATTTTCCACGATTATTCTGAGAATCAAATAGCTGAAAGGCCTCTGATAATCGTTCCTGTGGCATAGTAATCACGGAGACAGAACAATTTTCCAATAAAAAATTGCAAATATCTTTTGCCTGATTTTCACCAACCAATTGAGTTAAATTTTCCCACTCATTATAATTTTCACTCGCATGATAGCAAGATAGCTCTCCAAATTCAGCACTCAGCAGTTGATTAGCACCCTTATAATTCTCTAAATCATCTAATAAATGAAGAAACAAGGAAATAGAAATTAGCCGTTGCTGTCCATCGACAATATCTAAGTATCTATCATTTTCATGCAAGATAACGGAACCAATCTGATATTCCTTTTTCCCCATAGCATCTCGTAAATCATAAAAAAGATTACGGATATGTTTTCTGTTCCATTTATATGGTCTTTGATAAGAAGGAATCCGCAAATTCCCTTTTTTCAATAGTTCTCCAACCTTTTTAGAAGTAAATTGAATAGTCATTTTATCCTCATCTATATTTATCTATCATTTCTTTAACTGTTTGCTTCATATCCTCTACTAAAATTCGAGGAGACAAAACAGTAACTGCTTCCCCTTGCCCCAGCAACCAGCGTTTAAGCCCCGGTGTGTGCTGACTTTCAAACTTAAAATGAGTCCAATCGCCATTTTTCCCAACTATTTTTGCATTTGGAAATTGATCCATCACAATCGTCGGATCGTACAAATACTCGATTTCAATACTGATTTTCTTCCCGATAAAAGCATCTACTCTCTCGTTACGAATGTCACCATCCCTAAATTTATCTCGATAAGAAATAGAGGGTTTCTCTATACCACTAAGAGACCATGACTGGATGCGGTCTACTCTTAAAGTAATATAAGTAGCATGTTTCAACTGGTAAACAACTAGATAGAAATAATGACTATCATAATAAAGAGAGACTGGCAAAACAGTCTGCCTCTTAGAAGATTCAGAATAAGGTTTTTGATAGATAATATCTAGAACCTGTTCATTCATAATGGCTTCTGATAAATTCCAAATTTTCTCTATTCTATTTTGTTGATCCGTTAAGGGAGCATAGTTAAGCTTTTCACTGCCAATAATCTGCTCAATTTCTTTCTGATCATCACGGGGAACTAAGACAAGTAATTTATTTAGTAAGCTAGCAATTTCTGGTCTGTTCAGTGCTCGATTTTCCAATAAAATCTTTGAAATAACGAGAATATCCTTTTTATTAAAAACTGACTTACTTGCTAAACAATACTTATTCGTTTTACGATTATAAAGCAAATCTCCACTATAACTGGTGTTACTAGATAAAATATCACGGAGTAGTGAAAAATCTCTCTGTATCGTCTTTTCGCTAACCTCAAATTCCTGAGCCAATTGCTTTTTTCCTAACGGAGTCCCAAACTGTAAACGTAAAAAAATCGTTAGCAGTCTCTCTTGATCATTCATTTGCAATTTCCTTCTACATATTATTCAAACAATATTATTTCCAGTACATTTTTATCACTTCTATAGTCTAACTAGCACTTTATATTCAAAACGATTAAAGCAAAATAAACTAGCCCTTAGATGATTTCAACTGTACCACTATGCCAGATTCGAAGAACTCAACTACGGATTCAGCCATATTTTTTAAGTCTTCGGGTAAGCAGTCTGAATATACAATGAAGAGTTTGCTTCTTTTCTTATTCTCTTTGAATTGCTGCATCCAGTATTCCTGTACCCTTTGATCAGCCTCTCCCAAGAATTGAACTCCATCCAGAAAAATCAAATCATACTCTGTATACTCCATTTGCATTTTTATCCATTGACTATGTTTAGAAAAAATCAAATTATCTCTCACTCGATAATATGCAAGTGATGCTATTGGAGTAGCAGGTTTTATTTTAGTTAACGTATAAAACAAATGCCATCTGTCAGTCTCTGAAATACCGCAAATGTAAATACATTGAGAATCTTCTTTTAAGTCTATTTGTGGAAATCCGGTCCAATCACTCCCATCATCTTTCAAGCCTTTTTCAAAATTATAAATTTCCTCTTCAATTGACACATTAGAATTTAAAATTTCTTGATTCACCATATTATACTCTCTTTTCTTTTATTTTTAAGAGAATTATAACAAATCAAGTGGACATTTTTTGTCCACTTGATCAAAATAAGCAATTTTTTAAAACAAATCATCAAACAAACTCAACTGGTTGTCCTCTGGCATATTGCCGAGAATCCCCATTTCATCCATCTTTTCAACCAAGGTTGATGAAAGTCCACCACGCTTGCGCAGTTCTGTCTTAGAGAGGAACTCACCCTCTTCACGCGCACGCACCAACTGCTTAGCAACGTTCTCTCCCAGACCATCCATTGCTACAAATGGTGGGATAAGAGTGTCTCCGTCAATGATGAATTCAGTCGCATCACTACGATAGAGGTCTAACTTGCCAAACTTAAAGCCACGTTCCCACATCTCATTGACAATCTCAAGAGTGGTATAGAGGTCAATTTCCACATTAGAGGCTTCATTGTTCTTCCGTTTTTCAGCGATTTCTTCCATTCTGCGCTTGATGGCGTCCAAGCCCGCACCCATGGTCTTGATATCAAAAGCCTTAGCGCGGATTGAAAAGTAAGCACAGTAGTAATAAATGGGATGGTGAACCTTGAAGTAGGCTACGCGCAAGGCCATCATAACGTAGGCTGCCGCATGGGCTTTAGGGAACATATACTTGATTTTTCCACAGGACTCGATATACCACTCTGGCACCTTATTGGCCTTCATGGCTTCGATATAGCCATTTCGCTCCTCTTCTGAAATCTTCAACCACAAGCCCTTACGTACCCGTTCCATGATGGTAAAGGCCATCTTAGGCTCGAGACCCGCATGCATGAGGTAAACCATGATGTCGTCCCGACAACCGATAACAGTCGATAGGTCCGCAATTCCTTGCTTGATCAAATCCTGGGCATTTCCCAACCACACATCGGTACCGTGGGATAATCCAGACAACTGAAGCAATTCCGCAAAGGTCGTCGGATGCGTTTCGTCTACCATCCCACGTACAAAGTTTGTTCCAAACTCTGGGATTCCCAGCATGCCCGTCGGCGTTCCGATTTGCTCAGGTGTTACCCCTAGTACATCAGTTCCAGAAAAGAGGGCCATGACACCTTCATCATCCATAGGAATTTCATTAGGGTCAATACCAGACAAGTCCTGCAATTTTCGAATCATGGTCGGATCATCATGCCCCAGTACATCGAGTTTGAGGACATTCTCATCGATATCATGGAAGTTAAAGTGAGTCGTCTGCCATTCAGCCGTCACGTCATCCGCTGGATACTGAACAGGCGTAAAGTCGTAGACATCCATGTAGTTCGGAATAACAACGATTCCTCCTGGGTGTTGTCCTGTAGTCCGCTTGACACCGGCAGCACCTTGGGCAAGACGTTCCACCTCTGCATCACGATAAAACTTCCCATAGTCTCTCTCATAGCCCTTGACAAATCCATAAGCAGTCTTAGCAGCAACTGTACCAACCGTTCCTGCACGGAAGGCATATTCTTCACCAAAGATATCACGTACATCCAAGTGGGCGCTAGGCTGGTCTTCTCCCGAGAAGTTCAAGTCAATATCGGGAACCTTGTCCCCATCAAAACCAAGGAAGGTCTCGAAAGGAATATCCTGTCCATTTTTGCTGAGTTTATGACCACACTTTGGACAGTCCTTATTAGGCATATCAAACCCTGAACCGTAAGAACCATCCGTGATAAACTCGCTGTACTGACACTGACCACAGACGTAGTGTGGAGAGAGAGGATTAACCTCCGTAATCCCAATCATAGTCGCAACAAAACTGGACCCAACAGACCCACGAGAACCAACCAAGTAGCCCCGTTCATTGGAACGTTGCACCAGCATCTGCGAAGCCAGATAAATCACGGCAAATCCATTCCCCAGAATGGAAGTTAATTCTTTTTCAATCCGCAAATCAACGATATCTGGCAGCGGATTTCCATAAATCTCAAAGGCTTTTTTGTAGGTCAGCTCGGCGACCGTTTCTTCCGCCTTGTCAATGAAAGGTGTGTACAAGTCACCCTTAACAACCTCAACAGGTTCAAAGATTTCTGCCAAGACATTAGTGTTTTCAATAACTAGTTTGCGTGCTAAATCTTCACCCAAGAAGGCAAATTCATCCAACATCTCATTGGTCGTTCGAAAATGAGCCTTTGGAAGAGGAGCTGGTTGGGCATGTTCCCCATGACCAATGGTTCGGTTAATCATAGCCCCTTGTCCCAAACTACGGACGATAATTTCACGGTAAATCTCTTCTTCTGGTTCGATATAGTGGACATTTCCCGTAGCCAGAACAGGCTTGCCAAGACGATCTCCAACCTCTATCAAGCTCTTGATAATGGTCTGAAGTTCCTCCATATCCTTGACCTGCTCTTTGGCAATCAATGGCGCATAGATAGCTGGTGGCATGACCTCGATAAAGTCATAATACTTGGCCACCTCAACCGCCGCATCCACACCTTGGGATACAACCGCGTCAAAAACTTCACCCTCCGAGCAAGCCGACCCCAAAATCAAGCCCTCCCGATGGGCATCTAGAACCGTTCTCGGAATCCGTGGCACTCCTTCAAAGTACTTGGTGTTAGACAAAGAAACCAACTTAAAGATATTTTTCAACCCTACTTGATTCTTAACATAAATTGTCGCATGTTTAATCCGAGCTTTTTTATAAGAGTCTGGACTAATCAAATCAATGTTCAGTCTAGCCAAATCAGTCACACCATGTTTTTCTGCTGCCTCTTTGATAAAGATGAAAAGCAGGCGACCTGTAGCTTCCGCATCGTAGTTGGCCATGTGGTGATGTTCAAGTGCCACACCAAAACGCTTGGTCAAAGGTCCCAAGCCATGGCGTTTATACTCAGGATAAAGGTTTCTAGCAAACTCCAGCGTATCAATAACTGGCTGGCTAATTTTAGGAAGACCATGACGATCATAGTTAGCATTCATAAAGCCAACATCAAAGGTCGCATTGTGAGCGACTAGAACAGTATTCTTACAAAATTCTTGGAATTCTTGCAAAACTTGTTCCAGTGGTTTGGCATTTTTAACATGGTCATCTGTAATTCCAGTCAACTCAGTAGTAAAAGCGGACAAGGGATGCCCAGGATTGATAAATTCATCAAATTCGGCAATAACATTCCCCTTGTACATCTTAGAGGCCGCAACCTGAATCAAATCATTATAGATAGCTGAAAGCCCCGTCGTTTCCACGTCAAAAACCACATAGGTCGCTTCTGACAAGTCCATCTCCACTTCGTTATAGACGATAGGGACACGGTCTTCCACAATATTGGCTTCCATTCCATATATTAGCTGAATTCCAGCTTTCTTAGCTGCCTTGTAGCCATGTGGGAAGGACTGGACATTCCCATGGTCCGTGATGGCAACCGCCTTGTGTCCCCACTTAGCAGCTGTCGCAACGATTTCTTCAACCTCTGGCAAAGCATCCATAGTCGACATATTAGTATGAGCATGAAACTCAACCCGACGCTCACCTTCTGGCATCAAATCCTTCCGCTCATAGTGAACAACTTCCTGCACATCCTGCACGTTCATGGTCAAATCACGTGTGAAGTTATTCATCTCCACATTCCCACGAACTCGGAGCCAAGAATTCTTCTTGATGAGGTCAAACTTCTGAGCCTCTTCTTCATTCTTAACCCATTTTTGCATTGAAAAACTTGAAGTGTAGTCTGTTATTTTAAAGTTGATCAAAACGCGACCAGTTCTGGTCACCTTATGCTCCACATCAAAAACGACCCCTTCAAAGACCAGGCGATTTTCCTCAGTCGTCACGTCGATCATCTGGGTAACTTCAGCCTTATCTAGTTTAGGCTTGGCCGCAGCCTTTTTAGCCTGAAAATCAAAGGCTGGCTTCTCTTCTACTGGAGGAGGAGCCATTTGTTCCAGTTGCTCCATAGCCCGGAGCGCTTCCTCATTGGCAGCTTGAACAATCTGTTCATTCTCCACATGAAAGGCTTCCTCCTGCTCTTGTGTAAGGGCATCGTTCTTTTCTACTTGGCATACAAAAGCTGGGAAACCAAACTTTTCGAGTTGCTTTGCTAGATTAGGAAGATGATTCTTCTTAAAGTGCTCCTTATCAATCGCCTCTGAACCTTCAATAATGAGTTGATTTCCCTCCGCACGAACGTTTAAATTCTGGTAAAGAGATTTAAACCCCTGACTTGCACATGGACCTTCAGAAAAAGCCTCTCTATAGTAGGACTGCAAGAGTTCATTAGAGAATTCTTGAGAAAGAGCCTTGATTTCGAAAACAGCTCGATTCCCTGTCTTAGAAAATTCTTCACCAAGCCCTTTTTTTAACTCTAAAAAGATTTCAATCGGTAAAATATTAGAAAATACAAAATGAAATTCCCAAATCTTACTAATTTTATGAACCACAACACGCTCAATTCTGGCATCAACAAGAGCAGGATCCCGTCTCAATTGATCAGAGACTCCTAGTTGATTCATTAAAATTTCAAACTTACTTGACATTCATTTTCCTCACATTATTCTCTTACTATTTTACCATAATTAAAGAAAATATATGACTGGTACCATTCCTTAAGCACTACTAGTTTACACAAATTTGTTCCGTAAACAAAAAAGAAGACTCTCAGAATCTCCTTAATAAATAGAAAAAGATACCTTTAAGTATCCTCGCAATCAATCGGGAAGACAGGATTCGAACCTGCGACACCTTGGTCCCAAACCAAGTACTCTACCAAGCTGAGCTACTTCCCGCGTTAAATAAAAAATGCAC